>NZ_SJUP01000020.1:0-28032 GCF_004337025.1 Exiguobacterium sp. SL-10
TCCATCGCGTCGAAATCATACATAGTGATGACGACAGTCATCGGATGAGGAACCGGAAATCATTGTTTTCGGCAGAAGTGTAAAAGGCAAACGAGCAAAAAGTGTCAAAATCAACTTGACGTCTACAACAGGGTGCGCACGACTTTTTTCCATGACAAATGAACTGATATGTTTCATCACGACGGTTCACCTCGACCACTTCTAGTTCTGGAAGAAACTCGTTTAACATGATTGATCCCTTCAATCCTTTTAGTGAACTAATTCCCGAAGACGGGCTTCATCAAAAGTGAGCAAGAACCATTTTAACAGCGTTGATTACAAATTCTGATATCGTTGATCAAACTTTTGATTGCATTTTTCTCTGCTGTTTCCACAAAAACAGGAATTCGAACCTGTGATGACAAAAAATGTTGAGTTTGGTTTTGATTTTGTTTTAACCGTACTAATCTAGCATCACTTCAAAAAGATTGAGGCAGGAGTAAGCAACTACTCCTGCCTCAATCTTTTTCTTATTCATTCAAGTTATCAATCAACTTCCGACTCCGTTCTCTGGATACATGGAGATAACGCTCAGTCGTATTGATTGACTTGTGTCCTAGGAGATTGGCTACACCAAGGATGTCTTGACTCTGGTCGTACAGTGTCGTCGCAAAACTATGACGTAACATGTGGCTCGTCAGCTTTACCCCGAATTGTTCTTGCGCGATTTTCTTCAGATCATTGTTCACAAATCCGGGTTGGACGACACGTCCGGTCGGCATCAAGAAAATATGATTCGATTTCCCGACGTTCGGTCGGTGCGTGGCGATATACTTCTTCAGTTCGTCGGTAAGTCGAGGCGTCATCGGGACATGACGTGTTTTATCCCCTTTGCCTTTTCGAACCGTCAACAACCGCTCCTCGAAATTTATGTGGTCGAGTTCTAAATTCAAAATCTCACTGATCCGTAATCCGGCATCCCCTCCGACGAGGTAAATCGTATACAGGGTGTAATTGAGGGCGTGGTATAGCACCGTGTTCAATTGGTCGCGTGTGATGATTGTTGGCGGTTCGCTGACACCTTCCCGTGTGACGATGCGACCGAACGGATTATGATTCATCCATTGCTGCTCAATGGCGAACGTGAACAGTCCGCGGATGCGCATGATATAGGATTTCACCGTATTGTCGGCCATCCCGCTAATGTGTTTCTTATACGGGATCGCATGGTTCGTCTCGCTGATGTCTTGGATGTACATTGCACCGTGCTCGGCTGCATAGCGGGCAAAGCGCAGTAGCGAATTGCGCGTGCTTTTCAGCGTCGTCTCGGGCGCTTCTTTTCGTTCTCTCATGTCTGTTAAGTACATGTCGATTGCATCAGTCATTAACACTTGTTTCATGTCGTTCACTCCTTCAAGTTGATTGCCTCTCTCAGTTCCCGTTGGACGTCGGCCTTATATGCCCGTAAACGACTCGGCGAATAAGACAGCGTCTGTTCGGTCCCATCAATCAAGTGGCAGAGGAGTTCGAAATGGCGGGGCGACAGCAACAACCGCTGTTCGTCGAGCCAGTCAAAGAGATCGCGTTCGGACGTCATGCATTGTTCGGGGATCCGTTCGGCGGCGACCTCGTGCTTTAAATGTCTGGCGTTCTTTTGTTGGTGATTCAGGATGGCGCCCCGGATCCGCTGGAAGCAATATGTCTTGGATAGCGTGCAGCCGCGATTCAATGCTTCCCAAAGAGCGATCCTTGCGATTTGGGCACAGTCTTCCTGTTCGTTCGGGTGGATCGACAGGTGGCGGATGACATAGTGAATCATCGGCTCCCATGCGTGGATTTGATCATCAAGTTGATTCATGTGGCAATTCGTTTCCGAGCGCTCTGTTGATTTTCCTAGGTTAATTCGAGTATAGTCATCGATATTCGACGATTGGTTGTTGCTGTACGTTCGCCTTCCGACTCCATTCGTTATTGTAAGCCGATATTTCAATCAAGCCCTAGGCTTATGTGTGATAAGGACGCTAGTCCATCTCGAATATCGATGAATATCCGACGAAGCGAATGAATGTCGTTTCGTACGTTGATTTTTTGAGCTGTTAACTGTATTAGCCATCAAATGAATGGAGAAATTATGTGGTGCAGAATAGGGGTAGTCCTTACACAATATTGGTAAGCGATGACGAACGACCTTCTAAATGTAGTCGCTCATTCTCTTACAATATTAATGAGCGGGAATCGGTTCAGGATTGCGACATAGTATCGGAGTCCTGATCAAGTCAAAAATTCCTCTTCCTTACACAAGTCGGTTCAACATTTTAAGGTGATTGACCCACCTCCACATAACTGTTGTTTTTCTTCAAACCTACGAACCGTCAGGGTTGACTCTATGTTTTGTTTGAAAGAACTATGAAGCGCTTCAGTCCGGGATACGATGTAACTTGTGGATTGGTGGTCAACGCCAAAAAATGTTCCGCGTTCAGTTCACGAATCGCTTCTCAAAATCCTTGGCTGAAACAGAATGGGATGGCGAAATCTATATAGTAGGCCAACAGGTACGAGACATCTATGACATGTCACGTGAATGGTAACGGACGGCACGATAACCTAAGTGACTCAAGCAAGCGTTCGTCTCCTGGAGCGTATATCGGTTTAGAACATATTTTTCGAATATAGCATAATACAATCAATCAAGTGGGATCTTTGATGTTTCGATGGGGGAGGGATTATAAGTCGGATTCGACCAACGGCATTTCGTTTCTTTCAGGGATTCAGATGGGTTTTGTGTTTTGAAATCATACGATACAGCACCTTCCAAATTTACAGGGATTCGAGAAAGAAGGAGAGGTTGGCAAATCAAATTAAGATATCGGCAAAGGTATCTACGAGATGGAATCGGTAGCACGCCACTATGATGTCCTGATCGAGCAATGTTTATTGATAAGCCTGGAATCTATCGACCAATGCACGGACAGGTTGTTTCTCCAAATTAATAATCCAATCCGTCAACACTTCAGAGTCACAAGTTCGAAGCAAGTCGATGGAACGATGTGTTTTAGCGTCACAGATGGTAGTTCCATGCAGATGCCCTTTTTTGAAGACGAAGTTATCAATAGCAATTTTTTCAGCATAGTGGTTCGGGATTTGAATCTGTTTTAAAACCACTAGCAGTGTCACAAAATCATTTCGGTATTTGAATATACAAACGGGGCACTTTGTGCATTTCGAAAGATACTTCAGTCGTCGCTTTGGGAAATCGTGACGTCTATGACAAGGGTGACCGCAGGTCTGGTCAACATGCACCGTTGTCGTTGTATATAAGACGAGCTACAAGATGTGTGAACATATGTGACGCGCAATAAATCATCTAGGAATTTAAGCTCATTTATGGGGATCAATCCTTTTGATTTTGTTCCCATAATGTCACTATCACTACCTCACAAATATTGTGCAAAAACCACTCCTATTTTGCATTATACAAAAATACATGTAAACCAAGTTTATATTTTACAATTTAAAATTTATAAAGTTATTTATTGTATAATATGTGTTAAATAAATCAAAGGAGTGTGCTTATGGTTTCGAATCAAATTTTTAAAAAATACACAGATGTATATTACGTGGATTATTATCATCCTTATCGTATCCACGGAGAAAAAAATCCTAATTTTAACAATTTTAGTGGTAGCATTTTGAATTTGAAAGAAAACAGAGATCAAGATATCCAAGATTTTTTTCTACTAATGAATCACGGATTAAGTAGCGATAATGTAGTGATTTGCGTTGTACCATCATCAGATAGTAATAAAGTTGATAGTGGTATTAAAAAATTAGCACAAAAATTTGTAAGCTTTGGTAGACGTATTGATGGTACGGCTTGCTTGCAGAGGCATACAAGTGTACCAAAAGCCTCACGTGGAGGAAGTCGTGATGTTGAAACACATTTAAGCAGTATTGAAGTAACTAATAATGTAATAATTAGAAATAGAGAAGTAATTTTATTGGATGATGTCTGTACAAGTGGGAGTTCGTTAACCGCATGTGAAACTTTACTGAAAAGAGCGGGTGCTTCAAATGTTTACAAGGTCGTACTAGGACTTACATTTAGATAGAGGAGGTAGTATCAGTTGAACAACGATGTATGGTTAGCAATTTCTAGCATTACTGGAATAGGTACTAAAACACTCTTGAAAATCTATTTAAATTTTCCTGATTTAACAAAAGAAAATTATTTTGAAGAAATTAAAAAGATAAATTTTGAAAAGATAGGGGTGAGAAAAAATTCTATATCGTTTTTACTAAACTCTGACTATATGAACCAAAAATTTAAAAAAGCTACTTCTCAAATTGAAATGTATAAAGAAAAAGGGATTGAGGTAATTTCTCTCTCTGATAAACGATATCCTAGAGCATTACGTGCAATTAATGATCCTCCTGCTGTATTGTACTGCAAAGGAAACATTAATCTTTTAACACAGAGTAAACAAATTGCAATAATAGGTACGCGTAATGCCACTACTAAAGGTATGAACGCTGCAGGTAAAATTGCAGCCTCCTTCAGCGATTTGGGATACGTAATTGTAAGTGGATTGGCAACAGGAATTGATACGGGTGCTCATTTAGGGGCTCTTGAAAGTAATGGATTTACCATTGCGGTACTAGCAGGTGGTGTGGATGACTCATCTATTTATCCTAAAGACAATATTGATTTAGCAAAAAGGATTTTGAAAGAACAAGGGTTACTTATTTCAGAATATGCACCTGGCATTCGTCCGAATAAGTCGGCGTTTGTACAAAGAGATCGAATTCAAAGTGGTTTAAGTTTGGGTATTTGTCCTGTCCAAACTGATATTGCAGGAGGAACGCAACACACTATTCAGTATGCATTTACTCAAGACAGGATAGTATTCTGTCCAGTTCCTTCTGAACAAGACCATGAAAAAATAGATGTTTACAGAGGCATTCATCAATTAATCAATCAAAAGAAAGTGCATGTAATTAAAAATAAAAACGATTATAAAGTTATTGATGAAATCCTATCAAAAAAGTTGAGAGAGTTGCAGGAAAAAGATGATTTATCTTCTCAGACTGGAAAAGTTCATACACTCCCAGCTAGTGAAGTTAATATTTCGCAACTAGACATGTTTGGAAATGATGTTTGGTCTGATTCATTAGATAAGCATAATAGCGATGATATTTCAAAAAATGTACTTCAGTATATTGAAGTCTGTCAGAAGAATAATATTACTTTGAACGAGTCTATTGATATCTTAAAACAAATATGGAGGCAAAATAAGAATGACAAAATATAAGGGGATTATTTTTGACTTAGATGAAACATTGGTGGATACAACAATGTTGACAGGGTTTAGAGAAAGTCGGAATTGGCCACTTTGTTACACCAATATTCATAGAACACTCCTGTATGATAATGTGGATGTATTACTTCAAAAAATCGTTGATAGCCAAATCAAAATTGGAATTGTAACAATGTCTCCACAATCGTATGCAAAAAAAGTTCTATCTCACCACAATATTGAATATGATGTTTTAATTGCGTTTCATGACGTCCACAATAGAAAACCGCACCCAGAACCAATGTTTAAATGTTTGGAAAGCTTGGAATTGTTAGCGTCAGAGGTAATTAGTTTAGGTGATGATGTAAAAGATATTAAGTCTTCTATATCAGCAGGAATTTATGCAATTGGTCTTGATTCGAGTTCACAGCGTCGAGGCAGTCTGATTAGCGCTGGAGCCCAAAAGGTGTTTGATAATTATTACGAAATCGACGAATTTATATTCGGTGGAAGATAAATTCAAAAGGAAAGATAGACCAATGAAGTTGTATGGTAACCCAATAAGCGCTTTCCCCGACATGCTATACTAAGAAAAAAAGCAAAGAAATGGGTGGAACAGTTATGGGGAAGACGACACCACGGAACTCGAAATGGATGCGGACGTATAACCGCTCGCTCATCCTCCGGCTCATCCGGCTCCATCAGCCGGTGTCCCGGGTCGAGCTCGCCAACAAGACGAGCCTGACGAAACCGACGATTTCAAACATCGTCAATGAACTGAAAGCCGAGGGGCTGATCAACGAGCGCGAGCTCGGTGTCTCAAGCGGGGGCCGGCGACCGATCATGCTCGAACTCGCGGCGAGCGACCGCTTCGTCATCGGCATCGATGCGACGCAGCGGAAATTACATGGCGTCGTCACGAACATCCATGGGGAGATGTTAGGTGAGGCGTGGCATGACGAGCGGTTCGATACGAACGAGGAGTTCATCGAGGCGATCGTGACACTGTACATAGAACTGGCCGGCAAGGCAGAAGGTGACGTCATCGGACTCGGCGTGTCCGTCCACGGGATGGTCGAGGCGGGCGAGGGAATTGTCCTGTTCGCGCCACGCTTCCACCTACATGACATCCCGCTCAAGCGTGAACTCGAAGCGCGCCTGAGCCAGAACGTCTTCGTCGAGAACGACGTGCGGACGCTCGCCTTGGGCGAACTCTATTTCGGCGAGGCGATTGGCATCGACGAGTTCTTCTACGTCTACGCGGGCTACGGGATCGGGGGCGCTTATGTCCACGGCGGCGAACTGATCGACGGAGAACACCATATCGCCGGTGAGATCGGCCATATGCGGATTATGCTCGACGGACCGATCTGCTCGTGCGGCAACCGGGGCTGTTTAGAGGCCGTCGCCGGAGAACGGGCCATCTTGAACGAGGCCCGGCAGCTCAACCACGAGCTCAATCTGAACGATTTGCGGGACGCCGTCGGGACGAACGCCGACATCCAGCAACTGTATGAGCGGGCGGGGGAGTATATCGGCATCGCGACCCTCAACATGATCCATTTGCTCAACCCGAACCGGATCCTGCTCGGGGGACCGCTGTTCAACTACGCGCCGAACGTCGTCGCCAACATCCAGGAGCGGGTCGCCCAGACGGCGCTGACGATGGATGCCCGCCAGACGGACATCCGCGTCGTCCCGTGGAACGCGAACCACGGCGCGCTCGGTGCGGCCGCTTTGATCACGAACCAACTGTTCGGCGAGATTCAATGATTCAATCGCTCTCACCTCGAGGGCGATTTTTTCGTGTCGAAAAATAATTTACATGAAACCGTTTACAAGTCTAAAAAAGATATGCTATAGTCTTTTTGTAGTTAGATAATAAATTTAATTTACTAAGTAAGGGGTGACACTCTCAAACGGGAAAGTGGAGGGGTAGACATGGACATAGAGACACCATTGCTGAAAGACAAGTTTCACGATATATTCGGTCGCTACGGGGCGACGCGGCTGTTCACGAGGGACGGTTCATCGTTCCGTGAATTGGAAGCGTTCACAAAAGCGGACGGCGTCGTCGTGACCCGCTCACGACGGGACGGCATCTTCCGGCTCTACGACGAGGAGGCCCGCGACATCCGCCTGTTCCGCGTCTCGGACTTGAACCAAGCCGAACGGGCGAACAGCTTCGACGACCTGTTCGAGATGTTACTCTGGCGCTTGAAACAACAGGACGCGCTGCCGTTCGGGGCGGACCTATACGTCGTCGGCTCGTACATAGACGACCATTGGCAGGTTGATTTGGAATTGATCGCGTACACACTCACCCGGCTCGGGGATCAACCGATGCCAGACCACTTGATTCGGGAGCTTTGCCTCAAGCTGGTCGCATAACATTCAAAGGAGAATGAACATGAAGAAAACGACAATCGCACTCGCATCATCGGTACTCGTCTTGTCATCACTACTCGCTGCTTGCGGCGGCAAGGAAGAGGCGGCCGCGACGACGGAAGACGGCAAGCCGGTCATCAACTGGTGGGGCTGGGCGCCACAACCAGAAGTCGGGGAAGAAATGGCCAAGGCGTTCAACGAGTCGCAAGACGACTACGTCGTCAAGTTCAAACGTCTCGAGGACTATGAGCAACAGCTCCAAGTCGCCATGCTCGGCGGCGACGGCCCAGATGTCATCGGTCTCAAGGAACCGATGATCCCGCAATACAAGGACCGCCTCGTCCCGGCGAAAGACTACATGGACAAAGCGGCCGGCGCGGGCTGGAAAGAGAAGTTGATCGAGCTCGGCGTCGAACAGACGACGGTCGACGGCGAACAGATGGCGGTACCAGTCGGGTTCACAGGTCAGGCGTATCTCATGTACAACAAGACGATGCTCGACAAATACGGTGTGACACCGCCGAAGACGTATGATGAGACGATCACGGCGATCGACAAAATCAACGCCTCGGGCGACAAGGTCATCCCGATGCAGCTCGGTGCGAAAGACGCCTGGGTCGGTACGGACGTCTTCAACGTCTTGAGCCATCAGGTCGCACCAGGGTACATCCAAAAAGTACTCGCGGGTGAGGCGAAATGGACGGACAAAGAGATGGTCGAGACGGCTGAATTGTGGCAGCAACTGTTCGAAGACAAAGTGTTCCAAGAAGGCGCTTTGGGTCTCGCGACATATATGGACGGCATGAACAACTTCTTCGACAAAAAGGCAGCGATGTGGGTCATCGGCTCATGGGAAGCCCACTCGATGACGACGGTCGAGAAGCGTGACAAGTGGAACAACTTCGAAGATGAGATCGGCTTCGTCCCGCTCCCGAACCTCGCGGGCGGCACAGAACAACCGGTCATCGCCTCAATCGACATGGCGCTCGGTGTCAACAAAGAGTCGAAACAACAAGACGGCGCGGCCGCCTTCATCGCCTACATGACGCAAGGCGAGGGCCAAGCGCTCTACATGGAGAAGTTCGAAATGGCACCAGCCATCAAGGACATCGAAGTGGCGTATGAGGACAAGTTCACGTCTGACGTGGAGCGCGAGTCATACGAGATCTTGAACGAGACGGTGAAGAACGCCGTCGCGGGCCGCGGCATCCGTGACCCGAAAGTATACGACACGCTCGGCAAAGAACTTCAAAACATCGCCGGCGGTCAAGACGCGAAAGAAGCGCTCGCGCGCATTCAAGCGATCGCCGACCAAGGGAAATAATCGAACGAGCGCCAGTGGCCAGCCTGACTGGCGCTCGATTTTTTATGAGAGTGAGGGAACCTTATGCAACACGCAACCGAGTTACCGGAAGAACAGCCGAAGCTGTCGGCGGTCCCGCCGAAACAACCGGACCCGACGAAAAAGAAAGCGCAGCTGAAGAAGAATTTGATCGGCTGGGCGTTCGTCGCCCCGACCGTCCTGTTCGTCATCGCCTTCATCTATTACGGCATCTTCTATAACGCCTATCACTCGCTGTTCTCATGGGACGGCATCTCGTTCGAGAAGACGTATATCGGCTTCGAGAACTTCGCTCGCATGTTCAGCGACCCAGAATTTTATAACGCGCTCAAGAACACGGGCATCTTCACCGTCTTGACCGTGACGATTCAAGCAGGGCTCGGGCTCGTCTTGGCGTACTTGCTCCACACGAAAGGCGTCGGTCGCACGTTCTTCAAGTCGGTGTTCTTCTTCCCGGTCGTGTTGAGCCCGGTCGTATTGGGTGCCGCGTTCTCGCAAATCTTCGACTTCCAGTTCGGCTATATCAACGAATTCCTCCGGATGATCGGTCTCGGTGCGTTCGAACAGAACTGGCTCGGTGATCAGGACGTCGCCTTATACGCCATCATCTTGATCAACATCTTCCAATGGACGGGTTCATCGATGATCATGTACTACATGGCGATGCTCGCCATCGAGCGTGAAGTGTTCGAGGCGGCCAATATCGACGGTGCCGGCTTCTGGCGCACGCTTTGGAGCGTCGTGTTCCCGAACTTGAAAGGGACGACGTTCACGCTGACGATTCTCGGGGTCATCGGTGGACTGAAGACGTTCGATATCGTCTGGATCTCGACGCAAGGCGGACCGGGGAACTCGACCGAGGTCATCTCGACGTACCTGTTCCGCAAATCGATGTTACATCAAGAGGTCGGCTACGCCAGTGCCGTCGCCATCATCTTGCTGATCATCGCGCTCAGCATCACATATTTCCAGACACGCGTACAGAAGAAAATGGACTGAGGAGGGATACCGATGGAAATTCAAACGAAAAAAGGAAGATGGCTCACCAATCTCGGCTTGTCGCTCATGGCGGTCATTTGGTTGTTCCCGATCTTCGTCATGTTCAAAGAGAGTTTACGGGTCAACGGCTTCAGTAACTATATCGCGACGTTACAGAACCCGAACTTCCCTCAGTTCGTCTTCAACAGTTTCATCGTCGCGTTCTTTATGATTCTCATCTCGATCTCGTTCCTCGCCTTCGCGGCGTTCGGCTTCTCGAAGCTCGAGTTCGCAGGGAAGCGACTGTTGTTCAATCTTGTTCTAGCTGGGCTCATGTTGCCGGTCGCGTCACTCATCGTCCCGCTCTTCTTCACGCTACGCAACCTTGACGGCTTGAACAGCTACTGGGGATTGATCGGCGCCGAGGTGGCGTTCTTCCTCCCGTTCGGGCTCATGCTCATCAAGAGCTACTTCGACGAGCTGCCGAACGAACTGATGGAAGCGGCCCACATCGACGGGGCGACGACGTTCCAAATCTTCTATAAAATCATGATGCCGCTCGCCAAGCCGGCGCTCGCGACGGCGACGATTTATGCGTTCCTCAACTCTTGGAACGAGTATTTGATGGTCCTTACGTTCATGACGGACCCGGCCTATCAGACGGTGACGATGGCCCCGACGTTCTTCACGGAAGCGCTCGGCGGCGACCCAGGTAAACTGTACGCCTCGCTCGTCTTGATCAGCTTGCCGACGATGGTGTTCTATATCTTCTTCCAACGCTTCTTACAGAAAGGCATGACTTCGGGAGCGGTCAAATAATCGATTGAGGTGAATCACATGTATGTAGGTGTAGATTATTATCCAGAACAGACGGACCGCGCCCTGTGGGACGAGGACGTCCGCTTGATGAAAGAGTTAGGGGTTAACGTGATCCGCATGGCCGAGTTCGCGTGGACGATGATGGAGCCGGCCGACGGCGAGTTCGACTTCTCGTTTTGGGACGAGGTCGTCGACACGTTCGGCAAGGACTTCGACGTCATCCTCGGCACGCCGACGGCGACGCCACCGGCCTGGTTGATTGAGAAGTACCCGGACATTCTGCCGGTGACGGCGGACGGGGTCCGCATCAGCTTCGGTGCCCGTCGCCACTACACGGTCAACAGTCCGGTGTACCGCGAGTACTGCGAGCGCATCACGCGGAAGATGGCGGAGCGTTACGGGAAACACCCGGCCGTCATCGGCTGGCAGACCGACAACGAGTACGGCCACGAGAAATCGGATCGCTCGTACGGTGACGTCGATCAAGTCGCCTTCCAAACTTGGCTACAAGACCGCTATGAGACGCTCGACGCGTTGAACGCGGCCTGGGGGACCGTCTTCTGGAGCCATACATACTCGGCATGGAGTCAGATTCCGGTTCCTCGCACCGTGTTCCAAGAGCACAATCCGTCGCTCCTCGTCGACTTCGATCGCTTCTGCTCGGACGCTTACCGCTCGTTCAACAAGCTCCAAGTCGATACGCTCCGGCCGCTCATCCATGACGACGCGTTCATCACGCACAACCTCGTCTATAGCGACATGGCGATCAACCAACAACAGATGGCCCAAGACCTCGACTACGTCTCGTTCGACAACTATCCGGTCTGGGGCGGTCTACCGGAGCCGAACCGATTCGAGAAGACGGCGCACGACCACGACTTATGCCGATCGTCAAAACAAGGGAAAGGTTTCTGGGTGATGGAGCAGCTGAGCGGTGCCCAAGGTTGGAGCCGGATCGGCTACTTGCCGCGACCGGGACATATCCGTCTGTGGACGCATCAGGCCGTCGCGCGCGGCGCCGAAGCAATCGTCTATTTCCGCTTCCGGGCCGCCCATTTCGGGACCGAGGAGTTCTGCCACGGCATCATCGACCACGACGGCAAGCCGAAACGGAAATTCGATGAAGTGCAGGGCGTCATGAAGGAATTGACGACACACGGCGATATGATCAACGCCGCGGAATACAAGGCCGACGTCGCCGTCTATTACGACCAAGAGAACCTATGGGCGTGGACGCACCAACCACACTCGGACGCGTTCAATTTCAAGCAAGAGTTCGTCCGCTTCTACGGGGCGGCGGTGCGCCAAGGCGTCAACACGGACATCGTCTTCCCAGGGGACGCGCTCGACAAATATAAACTTGTCGTCGTACCACTCTATTTCCTCGGAAATGACACGTTCGATGCATCGCTCATCGAGTATATCGAGAACGGTGGCCACGTCATCTTCACGTACCGGACGGGCGTCAAAGACCCGATCAACCGCTGTCACTTCGACACGTTACCGGGCAAGTTCGCAAAATATGCCGGCATCGAGATTGACGAGTACGAGAGCCTGCAGGCGGTCCAGTCGAACCAGGTTCGCTTAGGCGACTATGTCTCGGAAGCGAACATCTGGTGCGACTTGATCACGCCGAAAGGTGCCGACGTGCTCGCGACGTATGAGCAGGCGTTCTATAAAGGAACGGCCGCCGTCACGCGCCACACGTATAAAGGGGATGTGACATACATCGGCTCATCGGTCGACGATGCGATGCTCGATGTGATTTACAACGAGGCGCTCACACGCGCCGGCATCGATGCGAACCGTCTTCCGGACGACGTCGAGAAAGTCGATCGCCACGGCGACGGGTATATCATCCGCTTCTACATGAACCATTCGACGGACGTGACGTCGACGGTCGACGTGTCAGGCGAATGGCAGACGCTCGATGGAGATTCGGTATCAGGCAAGCTCGAGCTCAACCCGCTCGACGTCGTCATTTTGAAGCAGGAGGTGGAGGCATGATTTACCGCTTCGACAACCGCTTCGTGATTGAAGGAAAAAACCTCGCTTACGTGTTCGATGTCGACGCCCGCGGACGACTCGCCCATCAATACCTCGGTGGCCGGCTCCTTGAGTCGGATTATGCCGAGTTGCCGGACGCACGCATTTTGCATTCGTCATTTGAGACACCAGAAGGCGTCGCCGCGTACGAATTCGCCTCGTTCGGTGACCTCGTCTATACGGAACCGACGTTGAAGAGTCATACGGAGCGTGAACGGCTGCATGCCTTCACGTTCCAGGAGGCGCGCATCGATGGCGACACGCTCGAGATCGACTTGGTCGACTCGATTCAACAGTTGACCGTGACGCTCCACTTCACGGTGTATGCGGCGTATGACATCATCGCCCGCAAGATGACGATTCAAACAGGGGAGACGGTGACGCTCGAGAGCGCGCAATCGTTCAGCCTCGGCTTGACGGAACGCAAGCTTCGCCTCAGTCATTTCAGTGGGGCGTGGACGAGCGAGTTCCAGCTCCAGCAAGGCGACTTGCTCCCAGGTAAGAAGACAATCGAAAGCCGCCGCGGTTTGACGAGTCACCAAAGCAATCCGTGGTTCGCGCTCGACCAGTCGGCGACGGAAGAAAACGGTGAGGTCATTTACGGCTTCCTCGCTCACTCTGGTAACTGGGCGATCCATTTCGAGCGCGACCAGTTCGGCTTCACGCAAGTGACAGGCGGACTCAACCCGTTCGACTTCGCGAAGAGACTTGAAGCGGGTGAATCGTTTACGACACCGACCGGCTATATCGGTTACACAAAACAGGGTTTTGGCGGCATGAGCCGGAACGCGCACGATTTCGAGCGCGACGTCATCATGCCGGAACGGACGCGCGAGACGCTCCGCCCCGTCTTGTATAACTCATGGGAGGCGACGTATTTCGACGTCAGCGAGGACGGGCAGAAACGGCTCGTCGATGAGGCAGCCGCGATCGGCTGCGAGCTGTTCGTCGTCGACGACGGCTGGTTCGGCGAACGGAACTCGGACGCGGCCGGTCTCGGGGATTGGCACGTCAACCCGACGAAGTTCCCGAACGGGCTCGAGCCGCTCATCCGCTACGTCGAAGACAAAGGACTCCAGTTCGGCCTCTGGGTCGAGCCCGAGATGGTCAACCCGGATTCGGACTTGTACCGGATGCACCCCGATTGGATTTACCACACGGACGGCCGCCCGTCGACGACGTCGCGCAATCAGTTCGTGTTGAACTTGGCGCTCCCGGAAGTCGAGGCGCACGTGACCGGTCTGTTGGACGAACTGCTGTCGAAGCATGCGATCCGCTATATCAAGTGGGACATGAACCGCGCCTTCTCAGAGCCGGACAGTCCGCAATTACGCGACGCGAAAGAGCTGTGGCTCCGCCACACGGAAGCCGTCTATCGCATTCTCGATACGCTCCGGGCAAAACATCCGGACGTTGCCTTCGAGTCATGTGCCGGCGGTGGGGGACGGATCGACCTCGGTGTGCTCACCCGCGTCGAACAAGTTTGGACGAGCGATAACACCGATGCGCTCGACCGGCTCGAGATTCAAGAAGGCTTCTCGTACGCCTACAACGCCAAGATGATGAGCTGCTGGGTGACGGACGCACCGAACTGGTTGAACGGCCGCTCGCTCCCGCTCAGGTTTCGTTTCGTCAGCGCGATGCAGGGCACGCTCGGCATCGGTGGCAACCTGCTCGAATGGAGCCAAGACGAGCTTGTTGAGGCGGCACAATGGATCAAGACATACAAGTCGATCCGCCCGCTCGTCCAACACGGCACGAGCTCTCGTCTCGCCTCGCTCAAGACGGATGGGGTGCACGCGATGGGTTATACGGACGGGGAGGACTATGTCGTCCTCGTCAATGCCGACCGTCGTCACTACGGCAAGAATCGATTGCGCGTCAAACTCGCCGGGCTCGACCCGGAACGCACGTATGTATATGAAGAAAAACGTTTGAGCGGACGCTATTTGATGGAACAAGGCCTCACACTCACACAACAACAGGACTATGATGCGTATTGCCTGGTCATCCGCCCGGCATGAGCAAAGAAAGGGATGGAGTCGTATGCTTTCATTTGATTCAGCACACCTGAACGAACAGTTCGAGACCGTGTTCTCGGCAAGACCCGAGCGAAGCTTCTTCGCACCGGGCCGCATCAACTTGATCGGCGAACACACCGATTACAACGGAGGCCACGTCTTCCCATGTGCCATCACGTTCGGCACGTACGGGCTCGTCCGGAAGCGTGAGGATGAACTGATCCGCGTCTACTCGCTCAATTTCGAGGACGTCGGCATCGTCACGTTCCCGGTGACAGATGGGACGTATGACGCACACCACGACTGGGCAAACTATGTCAAAGGCGTCGTCGCGCTGTTGCGCGCGGACGGGCATGTGGTCGGAGGATTCGATTTCCTTCTGGCCGGCAATATCCCGAACGGCGCCGGCTTGTCGTCATCGGCCTCGCTTGAACTCGTGACGGCGCTCATGATCAATGAGGTATACGGACTCGGTCTCAATCGGATTGACCTCGTCCATCTTGGACAGCGCGTCGAGAACGACTTCATCGGTGTCAACTCCGGCATCATGGACCAGTTCGCCATCGGCATGGGAAAGGCGGACCACGCCATCCTGCTCGATTGCGACACGCTTCATCACGACTACGCACCGATCAAGCTCGACGGCTATGACATCTTGATCATGAACACGAACAAACGCCGCGAACTGGCCGACTCGAAATATAATGAGCGCCGCACCGAGTGCGATACGGCACTTGGCCTGTTGCAGCAACATTTCGATGTCGCCTCGCTCGGCCAACTGTCGGTCGCGACGTTCGAGACGGTCGCGGACGAACTCCCGGAGACGCTCCGCAAGCGGGCGCGCCACGCCATCTCGGAGAACGAGCGGACGAAGCTCGCCTTCACCGCGCTAGAGGATGGACAGCTCGACGCGTTCGGTGAACTGATGAACGCCTCGCACGCCTCGCTCCGCGACGACTATGAAGTGACGGGCCGCGAGCTTGACACGCTCGTCGCCTCGACACAGAACTGTGACGGCGTCATCGGTGCCCGCATGACCGGGGCTGGCTTCGGAGGTTGCGCCATCGCCCTCGTCGACAAGGCGTCGACCGAAGAAGTGATGCGGACCGTCTCGCACGTATATGAGACAGAGATCGGCTATGCGCCGACATTTTATATCGCGTCCGTCGGGGACGGCGCACGTGAACTTGTAGAGGAGGAAGTGAAATGAGTGTACTCGTCGTCGGAGGGGCCGGTTATATCGGCTCCCATGCAGTCCGCGCCTTGCTTGCGCGCGGGGAAGACGTCATCGTGATCGACAACCTTCAGACCGGCCATATCGAGTCGGTACCGAAACAAGTCCGGTTCTATGAAGGGGATATCCGCGACCGTGCCTTCATGGACCAGACGTTCGCGAACGAGTCAATCACCGAGGTGCTCCATTTCGCCGCCAACTCGCTCGTCGGCGAGTCGATGGATGAGCCTTTGAAGTATTACGACAACAACGTCTTCGGGACACAAGTGTTGCTTGAGACGATGCGGAAACACTCCGTGAGCCGGATTGTGTTCTCCTCGACGGCCGCGACGTATGGCGACCAGGACGAGATGCCGATTCGCGAGACGGCCGAGACGAACCCGACGAACACGTACGGGGCGACGAAGCTCGCCATGGAGACGATGATGAAGTGGTGTGACCGCGCCTTCGGCATTCGTTTCGTCGCGCTTCGCTACTTCAACGTCGCCGGGGCCGACCCGACCGGTGAAATCGGTGAGGACCATATGCCGGAGACACACCTCATCCCGCTCGTGCTCGAAGTGGCGAACGGGAAGCGGGACGCGATCACCGTGTTCGGTGACGATTATCCGACTACGGACGGCACATGCATCCGCGATTACATTCACGTGCAAGACCTCGTCGACGCCCACGTGCGCGCGCTCGACTACTTGAAACAAGGCGGCGCGAGCGACGTGTTCAATCTCGGAACGGAGACAGGGCTATCGGTGCTCGAAATCATCGAGGCGGCCCGTCGTGTGACAGGACACACCATCCCCGTTCAAACCGGGCTGCGCCGCGCTGGAGACCCGGCCATGTTGATCGCGTCACCGGACAAGGCGAGACATGTGCTCGGTTGGATGCCCGAGCGGTCGACGGTCGATGTCATTTTGGCCGACGCCTGGAACTGGCATAAGCATCATCCGGAAGGCTATAAACATGTCGAAGGGGTGAGACGATGATCGAATCTACGATTGAAGCGCTCGTCGAGGCGGCGATCCGTGAGGAACTGATCACGGAGCAGGACCGCATCTACTCGCGGAACCGTGTCCTCGCGAAGCTCGGTCAGCTCGATTTCACGAAACCGACGTTCGTCCAGCGCGACTCGATTCCGAACTTGCTCGAGACGTTGACGGACCATGCGGTTGCAAACGGGCTCGTCGAGGATCTGTTGGAAGAGAAGGACCGGTTCATGTCCGAGGTCATGGACGTGTTCGTCTCGAAGCCTTCGGAAGTGACTCGGACGTTCAACGCGCTTCGTGCCACGGACGTCGAAGCGGCGACCGATTTCTTCTATAAGATGAGCCAGGCGTCGAACTATATCCAGACGAAACGGATCGCCAACAACATCACGTACAAGGCGCCGACCCGCTACGGCACGCTCGACATCACGATCAACTTATCGAAGCCGGAGAAGGACCCGCGTGAGATTGCGCTCGCCCGGCTGCAACCGGCACCAGCGACGAACTATCCGAAAGGATTGCTCGCGATTGAGAACGAGGGCTACGGCGGTCACTTGAAACACCCGGCCCGGGCCAATCATCGCATCATCCCGCTCACACTCGGCGGACAGGCGTGGTCGTTCCAATATTCGCCGTACCTCTACTACAACGAGCACTCGATTTTGTTGTCGAACGAAGTGCGCGACATGGTCATCGACCGGGGCGCATTCGAGCGTCTGCTCGACTTCGTGTCGCAGTTCCCGCACTACTTTGCCGGGTCGAACGCGGACTTGCCGATCGTCGGTGGATCGATTTTGACGCACGACCATTACCAGGCTGGCCGCTACCGGTTTGCGATGGACGACGCCAAGGTCGTCTCGACGTATCGCTCGGACCGTTACGACCAGGTCGAGATCGAGACGCTCTATTGGCCGCTCTCGGTTGTCCGGCTTCGTTCCCGTCATAAAGAGCAGCTCGTCATGTTGGCGAATCAGTTGCTCGGCCATTGGAAACAGTATGAAGAAGGGGACATCGTCCCGTATACAGGGGACGTGCGCCATAACACGGTGACACCGATCGCGCGCCGCCGTGACGGACGCTATGAGCTCGACCTCGTCCTTCGCAACAATCGGACGAGCGACGAGCATCCGGACGGCATCTTCCATCCGCACGGCGACGTCCATCACATCAAGCGTGAGAACATCGGCTTGATTGAAGTGATGGGACTCGCCGTCTTACCGGCCCGACTCAAGACCGAACTCGAACAAGTCGTCCGTTTTGTCGCGGGTGAGGATGTCGAAGTCGCGGATATGCACCGGGCTTGGGCGGACGAGTTGAAGGCGAAGCCAGGCGATGCGAAGACGATTGTCGACCAGGCTGTCGTCGACAAGTTCGTCAAAGGGCTCGAGGACGCAGGCGTGTTCAAACAGACGGTGGAAGGACAGGAACGTTTCACCGCGTTCATGAACGGATTCCTGAGCTACGTCGATAAAGTGGAGTACGGGGCGACGACTACGGGAATGAACAGGTAAACGAATCGAAGTAGGTGAGCCAGTTGAGAGAAGCAACGATTGAAAACAAGAATGGCATGCGGCTGTCGGCCATTTCATACGGTTGTGCCATGACCGAATTGACGGCACCGGACCGTGACGGCAACATGGACTCTGTCATCTTGAAGTACGGCAGTCCCGAACAATATCTCGAGAATCCGGTCTATCTCGGTTCCGTCGTCGGACGGATCGCCGGACGGATCCGCAACGCGGAGATTGATGGGGTGGCCTTGACCCCAAGCGAGGACCCGCATCATATCCATGGCGGAGACGAAGGCATCACGGCCCGGCATTGGGACATGGATGTCGAAGGACAAGCGATCACGTTCACATATGTCAGTCCAGACGGGGAGGAAGGCTATCCCGGCAACGTCACGTTCAAAGTCTTGTATGAGCTGACGGACGACAATGAGCTCGTCGTCACGATGACGGCTGCGACGGATAAACGGACGTGGGTCAACTTGAACCATCACAACTATTTCAATCTCGGCGGTCGACCGACGATTCATGATCATGTGTTGACGTTGCCTGCTGAGCATGTCGCCAAACTCGATGGCGAGTCGTTGCCGACGGGGGAGTTGTTGCAGGTGGCTTTGACCCCATTCGACTTCCGCGACGGGAAGCCAGTCGGAGAGGCGATTTCATCGAATGATGAAGCGATTGCGAAAGCCGGAGGGTTGGATCATCCGTTCATCTTAAAGGGTGGGGTGACGAGACTGCATGACCCGGTGAGCGGACGCGTCATGGACGTGGAGACGAATCAACCGGTCATGGTCGTCTATACGGGCAACTTCCTCAGTGAAGAGACGCCGATCACGCTCGAGGGACGGCAGAAGCATAGTGCCATCTGTCTAGAAGCCCAAGCACTGCCGGACGCACCGAATCACCCAGACATCGCCACATCGATTGAACTGAAACCCGAGGAGTTGTATCATTCGCGGACGGTGTATCGGTTTAGGGTGGAGTAAAAGAGAAGAGCCTTCGTACGGCAATTTGTATGCCGATACGAAGGTTTTTTTGTAGATTTTAATCAGGAATGAATACTATGAACTCTTTTGTAGTACTTGGTGAAATGATAAATATTTGACGACTATATCGCTATAATTAAATTCCATTTCAAAAGATGCTTTCTACATTTTTATTCTTTCCTTTTCAACCTTGTCAGAAAAAGAGCATACCTTGTCATACACATCCAGATATAATTAAATCATGGAATAGGAAGCTCATTTTTCTAAAATAAGGATAATTAAAACTTTTGATGTTACAATAAATGGGTCAACAAAGCCGTTTGGAGGGGATTATGAATTTAATAAAAGAGAAAAAAAGGATTCTAGTTACTGCCACCATGAGTGCAGGTAAATCGACACTCGTTAACGCTTTGATTGGTCAGCGCGTGATGATGACACGAAATGAATCGTGTACGTCAAAGCCGTGGGTCATTACGGAAGACTCTGGTGCGGACGGACTATATGCGAAGCACCATCAATTCAAAATAAAATTCAAACAAAACGTCGCGGAAACGCTTCATCATGCAGAAAACTTATCCTTACAACTGTTCACACCGATGTTTCGGCTCGTTAGTCGTCATAGCTGGGAACTAATCGATACGCCTGGAGTGAACTCGACTTCGGATAAAGATCATCAGGAAGTCACGGAAGCATATATTCGGCACGGACAATACGATGTCTTGCTGTATGTATTAAACGGAAGTCATCTTGGAACGCGTGACGATTTAGCACATTTACGCTTCGTCCAAAATCATGTGCCGCATGATAAAGTGATTTTCGTTATCAACAAGGTTGATCAGTTTAGAAACGGACAAGACTCGATTGCAACCAGTTTGGTGACGATGGAGCAACAACTTAAAGAGTTGGGGTTTACATACCCGATTATTCAACCAATCTCTGCTCATGCTGGGTACTTGATGAAGTGTAAGCTCCAAGAGCACGATTTATCGGAAGACGAACTAGACGAACTCCGGCTGTACGAACGGAAGTTCACACGACCGGAGTTTGATTTATCGACAAACCGAACGGCTGGTTCTTTCAACTTGTTAAATCAGTGCGGACTATATGAATTAGAACAATTAATTGAACGAAAGGACGTTACATATGAGTAAAGTATACCTGGAATACAATCCATTTAAATTAGAAACGATTATTTTAATCGAAGGGGAGGCCGTTCGCGAGAATAGTGTACTCAACGTCGGCAACAAGCGACTTCAAGAATGGGTCGATCAGTTACCGATTTATTTGTATGAAGAGTGCAATGAAAATGAATTCGAACTCGAGTTCATGGGGACGAGCATGGACTTCGAGGACGTCGAAGAAGTAGTCGCGAAGGCGAGACAAAAAGATATTCGGATTCACCTGACACATATCCCGGTGCGGGAACTGGACCATATGGAACAACGGATTGAAGAACTTTTCCATGAAATCGTGCGAGGTCCAATTGAAGAGTTGAAAACTGAGGACCTGAAATCGACATTTGAACAAGCGCTCAATGACGAGTTTGAAATCACGGTCGTCGCAACGATGAGCGCCGGAAAATCGACGCTGATTAACGCTCTGCTTCAACAGAAAATCATGCCATCGAGTCAAGAAGCGTGTACTGCGACGATTTCGCGAATCAAAGATATCGATCAACCAACGTTTACCGCTATTCCTCATCCGACGTTTGGTGAGCCGCTCGATTCGATTAAAGATGTGAGCCTAGAGGAGATGACACGTCTCAACAATGACGAGAGTATCTCGATGATTGAACTGCACGGCGACATTCCGTTCACCGATGCGAAAGAAACTTCACTCGTTTTGATTGACACACCGGGACCGAACAACTCGCGTGACGAAAATCACTTGAAGATGACGTACAAGAACTTATCAGAATCGTCGAAGACGCTCGTACTGTACATTTTGAACGCGACGCAGCTCGGGGTCGATGATGACTCGAGGCTGCTCGACATGGTTGCGGAGAGCATGAAAGTCGGCGGGAAACAGTCGAAGGACCGGTATTTGTTCGTCGTCAACAAACTCGACCAGTTCAGAAAAGGTGAGGACGATGTCGAAGTCTCTTTAAGTAAAGTACGCAAGTATTTGGCGAACCGAGGCATCCACGACCCGAATATCTTCCCGGCCGCAGCGCTGCCGGCACTTGATATCCGCCAACTTATGAACCGGGCAGATGAGGTCGATGAAGACTTAGAGTTCGAAATCTCCGTCATGACAAGAAAACTGAACCATAACGAACAGCTTCATTTAGAACGCTACGCGACATTGACGCCGAGCATTCGCAATAAGATGAACCAACGACTCAAAGAAGTCGAAAACGGCGACATCTACAATAAAGACAGCGCACTCGTCCATAGTGGGATCCCAGCAATCGAAGAGACAATCAAACTATACGTTGACAAGTATGCACGGACGGCCAAAGTGAAAAACGTCGTCGACACGTTCCAACAGAAACTCGAGAGCTCGCTCGCATTCGAAAAGATGAAGGAATCGATTGCGAAGCAGACAGATCAGCACACCGCCATCCAATCACAAATCACTACGTTGACAGAGAAAATCCAGCACGGGAACGAATCGAAAGCGTTCAAGAAAAAGATTGAAGCGATCAATCCGGTGCTGCAGATTCGAGCAGAAGGCAAAAAAATTCTCCGTGAACAAAATCAGCAAATCGCGGATGTGCTTGCCGGGAAACAGACGACAAAGTTTGAGATGGAAGAAGCCGAGGCGTTTGCGGAAGAGTTGTTAGCGACGGCGCAAACTAGTTTCACGAACTTGCACGCCAATTTAGAGCTGATTATCGAGAAATATTTGAACCGGGCTGCGTTTGATTTATTGAAAGGATACCGCGAAAAAATCGTACGCTTGATGGACGGGATGGCAATGGAAGGGATGGAATTTGAACCGTACGAGCTCGTCCAAGGCAATCTCGAGTTCAACAAACATTCGATTCAACAAGTCGTCATCAAAGAAACTGTAAAAGTCGGGGAAGAGACGTATAAAAACCCTGAGCGAGAAGGGATTATCGGGTTCTTTAAATTTTTTGAGCCACGGACGTTAGTGCGTGATGTCTACGAAGAGAAACAGTATATCGACGGGCAATCACTAGTCGATTTATTTATTACAGACGTAGAAATCAGCACACGCAAATCGATCGATTTGATTTGTGACGAGGCGGGTCAGATTGCTGAGCAGATTAAAGCGAACTATGGCAAGAAGTTTGAGGAAGTCGACCGCTTGCTCGTAAAAAAACTTCAAGAGTTGAACCGGTTCACCGAGAATGCGAAAAACATCGAATCGTTACTTGAAGAGTCATATCAAAACCTGATCTGGCTAAACGAGATGGAAACGAAAATCAAGGCCATCATCGAGCTAGAAGCAATCAAATTTGAGGAGGAACCGTCCGTTGATTACACAACCATTTAAACAAGCCGTCAATCAAAAAGACTTAGACCGAGTCAAAATCATGTTGAGAAACAGCTTATCTAACGATTTGACATTCCAATCATTCCAAGAAATGTTGACGTATGCGCTGAACCAGTTTCCAAACTTGATTGAACCGCATGACGGGACAGAGTTCCCGACCGCTTCAGTCTGGACGAAAACATATGCGAGTGAAGTCCGGGATGATTTAATGGACAACTTTTCGGCTGAACGCATCGCTCACATTAAAGAAGTGCATGAGCACGTCTATGCCAAAGAACGCCATGAGCAGTTGAACCCAACTGCCGCGACGACGAACGAGACGAAACGGACGACGCTTTCTGTGAACGTCGTTTCGTTGATCACAACGCTAGGGGTGGCGGTTGCTTCGGTTTTAGTCGGTGTCCTCATGGATCTATCGATTGTCACGCTTGCGACGACTGCCGTGGTCGCGTCTATCGTCGTCGGAGGCGTCACGTATTACCTCGTCAAAAAATCTAAGTAAGGGATGATCCGATTATGCGTGAAGTTCAAGTGTTAGAACCGTCTTCGCTCCAACTGAAAGTGCGCTCGTTTGAGGACCAGATGGGGTTTGCATTAGAAATGGTCGACGATGTCGTGTTGAAACAATATATTACTAAGCTCGAGGAAATGGATGTCATTCCGCTCGATCCGCAACAAGTCGACCGCAACATCGCGAAAAATGTGCGGATGTTCAAAATCAATGAGATCGTGTACGCAAAAGATGAGGACGCGACTTACAAGTTGGCGGGTGTCTTCAGTGCAGTCTCCGTACATGATTGTTCTGTCTTCGTATTGATCGATAGTGACGGGACGACGGTAGATTTTTATATGGGGATTCGTTCTCTCGATGAATCGAACAGCACGAAAACGACGTTTGATACGTTACGTAACGCGATGAACGGACATTTCCCGGGTATTCAAACGGAGAACTTGAATCGGGATCGAATTGAGTCGCTCTTAGTCGAGAACAATCATCGTTCGGTCTCCATTGTGACAGGTGTGGCTGATTATAAGGCCGAGGCCCATCAGTCGAACGCATCGTTCATTCAAGGATTAGAGAAGTTGGCATTGACGATGCAAGGCGAGGCGTTCACAGGAGTCATCTTGGCCAACCCGACGTCGCGAGCGCAATTGCTCGCCATGCGCAAAGAGTATGAAAACATTTACTCGAGCCTTGCTCCGTTTGCCAGTACACAACTTTCATATGGAATCAATGACTCCTTAAATCAGACGCAGACGTTCACGCAAGGAACTTCTCAAGCGAGAACATACACGACGAATGAATCGAACACGGAGACCGAGGGCAGTAGTGAGTCTACGAACCAATCGGTCGCCATTTCCCGAAACACACTTGGCTCCCTTGCTGGTAAAGGTGCAGGCACTGCATTAACAGTTGCTGGTGGCGTAATTGGCAGCGTTGTGCCAGTCGTGGGTACTGCGGCAGGAATGTTAGTCGGAGGAGCGATTGGCGCGGCAGTCGGTGCAGCGACTCATGCCACAAAATCAACTACAACCGGCTCAAGCACAACTCAAAACCAAAGCACATCCCGGACATCCGGTTCTTCCAACTCAACTAGTGACACGACGAACGAAAGCAGTTCTGATGCGAAAGGAATCACACGAGGAAATTCAGAAACAATTCAATTGACGCATCATAACAAGACGCTTCAAAACTACCTCCAACGGATTGACCGCCAGCTCGAACGACTTGAGGAATGTGAAAATCTCGGGATGTGGGAATGCTCGGCCTATTTCATGTCCGAGAACACGTATGCGTCCGATGTTGCGGCGGCCACGTATAAGGCCCTCATGCAAGGGGAGAAGACGGGTCTTGAAATTGCGGCACTCAACAGTTGGTCGGAACGCGATAGTCAGACGTGTCATATCCAAGACTATGTCCGCCAATTCATGCATCCTGTTTTCCGTTACGTGAAAGAAGAAGTACAGCTCCCAATCTATCCGACGTCACTCGTAAGTGGGCGTGAATTGGCAATTCATATGGGATTGCCGCGTCGCTCGGTCAGTGGTTTCCCGGTCATGGAACATGTCGATTTTGCACCAGAAGTTGTGACACGGGAGCCTGAATCTAACCGCTTTATCAACTTGGGGGCAATCTATCATTACGGCCAGTCCCGGCCGAACCGTGTGAAGCTGAACCTTGAAAGTTTGAACATGCATACGCTCATCACGGGCTCGACCGGTTCGGGTAAATCGAACACGATTTATGAACTGCTCAGCCAGATTGAGATGCAAGGCATTCGTTTTATGGTCATCGAACCGGCGAAAGGGGAATACAAGCATGTCTTTGGCCACGCGTCAAACGTCCATGTCTTCGGTACGAACCCGCGTAAGAGTAACTTATTGCGGATCAACCCGTTCCGTTTCCCTGAAGATGTCCATGTGCTTGAACATATCGATCGTCTCGTCGACATCTTTAATGTCTGTTGGCCGATGTATGCTGCCATGCCGGCGCTCCTTAAAGAAGCGATGCTCCACACGTATGAGGCGTGCGGATGGGACCTGATGACATCCGTGTCAGCACAAGAAACCGCCTATCCGACGTTCTTGGACTTGCAGGAGAGCTTGACGACGGTTATTGAGCAAACCGCCTATGATCAAGAGACAAAAGGGAACTATGTCGGGTCTCTTTTGACGCGAGTCAAATCACTGACAAACGGGATTAACGGTCAAATCTTCTGCGACGGTGAATTGGACAATGAACTGTTATTCGATACAAACGTTATTGTCGATTTGAGTCGTGTCGGCTCGGCCGAAACGAAATCGTTTATTATGGGTATCTTGGTGATGCGTTTGAATGAACATCGGATGACGCATGCGGCGACGCTCAACTCACCGCTTCGTCACGTGACTGTGTTGGAAGAAGCCCATCATCTTTTGAAACGGACATCTATGGAACAGTCGGCCGAAGGTTCGAACTTAGCCGGCAAGTCTGTCGAGATGTTGTCAAATGCAATTGCCGAGATGCGGACATACGGAGAAGGGTTCATTATCGTCGATCAATCACCGAACATGTTGGATTTGTCGGCAATCCGTAACACGAACACGAAAATCATTTTGCGTTTGCCGGATGAATCGGATCGTCAACTCGTCGGGAAGGCCGCCGGACTGACAGAAGAGCAGTTGAATGAAGTGACTCGTCTTCCGAAAGGCGTCGCTGCCATCTACCAAAACGAGTGGCTCAGTCCCGTACTGTGTCACGTCAATCGATTTGAAGGGGTTGAACGTCCGTATGAGTTCGCCGGTTCTTCGGCTCGACCCGTCGATTTACGGAATGCGCGAACCGTATGGATTGAGCACTTGTTGAGCGACCGTGTCCGAGTCGGCAAAGCACACGATGAAGAAACGTTACGATACGCGCTCGCGGCGATGTCATTGGCGACTTCGACGAAGAGCGCCTTGGCTGCTTTGATTGAACGACCAGACGCGAAAGCATTGTTGTCAACGGTCGAACAATTCCCGCAGCTCGCTGCACTTATTACTCGTCTATTTGATTCTGCGAAATTGACAGAATCTCTTCAAAATAAACTGTTAAATCCCGAAAAGGTGCATCGCGAGTTACAAGAGGCAATCCGCCAGCAGACAAGCAGTCTCGATCAAGAGCATACCCAAGCAGTCATCCATAGTCTATTACGCCATCAGGCGACAAACGATGCGCGGCAACTCGAGTTGTACGAGGCATGGGTTGAAGCGGTACGAGGAGGGGAAATCCGATGATCGAATCATTCAAGGTCATTGAACAAGTCATGGAGAAGGCCCTAGAAAAGGTGGTTCCAAAAGAACTGGGAACATCCAAGTTAGAAAGTCTTGATCAACCGCTCCAGACGAATGATTTCAAGGACGGGGAGAAGTCGTATCGTTCGCTTGATCAAAGTTTAGAAAACGTATCAGATGGAGAACGAGAAATTTATGAAAAAGCGAACTTGGAACCGCAAGAAGTAAACGAGAGAGAGTGCCTTACGCGTACGGACATCAATCCAGATGAGGTCGATGGTCGTGGCCGAACGAACCTTGAGCGAATGCAGGACGGAAAACCGCCGCTTGTCGATGGTCAGTCCATCGACCTTCACCATATCGGCCAAAAGCATGACGCGCCGTTGGCCGAATTGACTCAGCAGGAACATCGAGGTCCCGGCAACTCGTCAATTCTTCATGACAAGGTCGGCGAGTCTGAAATCAATCGATACGAATTTAAAAAAGAGCGTGAAGAACATTGGAAAGCGAGAGCTGAAATCATTCTTTCAGAAAGAGGGGGTACAGAATGAACTTTTTAGATACCATTCGTGAGAGCGACGCCGAAACGTTCACTGGTGTTGGTGAGCAGGAGGTTATTCAGGCGGAGACAGAACTAGGGATGAAATTCCCTGAAACATACCGGGCGATTCTTCGTGAGTTCGGCTCAGTAGAGATTGATTCGGATGAAATTTTCGGGCTTGGCGTGGAGGGCTACTTAAACGTCGTCGAAACGACATTGAAGGAGCGTGAGATGGCTGAAGGGAAACTTGACCACTACATCGTCTTGCAAAATATCGGTATCGAAGGAATTCTCATCGTCGTCGATGAGCAAGACCGTGTGTACGAGTATCGTTTGGGCGAATTCCGAGATATGTTGAGCTCGACTGCCGATTATGTGACTAGTTTGTTAGGATGAAAGTTATTGAGGAACTATAAAACGCAGGTCGACATCATGTCGACCTCAGGCTGTTGACGAACCCATTCGCTTTTGGCGAATGGGTTCGTCTTTTTTTGTGTTCAACGCGCTCGAGGCGCTCTGCCCGACATAAAATTGAATAAATGCTATGTAGACGGTCGTTTTCGGCCAACAAGTTGGCCAGTTTCTTCATATTTTGTGCGGTCGCTGCCACCAGGTTGGCGCGGTCCACCGCCTCTTTCCCCCGGTAGAACGTGAAGCGGAGACCGTGGAGCTCCTTCCCGTCGGCGAACGAGCGCTCC
>NZ_SJUP01000021.1:0-19667 GCF_004337025.1 Exiguobacterium sp. SL-10
TGAGATTTCCCTTTGAGCAATCAAGAAAGACCCCTCAGAGACGATGAGGTAGATAGGTCATGGGTGGAAGCACGGCGACGTGTGGAGCTGAATGATACTAATCGGTCGAGGCTTTGATCTAGTCTAAGGTTTGTATGAATTGATGAATCTTCAGTTTTGAGAGAACAATCTCTCTATGTCTGGTGGCGATAGCGAAGCGGCCACACCCGTTCCCATGCCGAACACGGAAGTTAAGCGCTTCAGCGCCGAAAGTAGTTGGGGGTCTCCCCCTGTGAGGATAGGACGTTGCCAGGCCAACGCGAAGGACGATCAAGCATCTGCTTGGTCGTCCTTTTTCTGTAGAATTTTATTGTAAAACTCTATTTTTTAATGATATCTAACCTCTTTCCGAACATTAAAAGATGGAATGCAATGAATCGAACACAATTCTGAACTTTCTGAACATCGGGAATTGAATTGCACTTTCGGCCTATACCTGTTACCATTACAGAAATATTTCGAAACAAAGATTCGGGTCCGATAGGGAAAGGGGCAATCGATTTTTATGTGGGAAAACAAGTTTGCAAAAGAAGGATTAACGTTTGATGATGTGTTACTCGTACCGCGCTTTTCTAATGTCTTGCCAAGAGATGTAAGTTTGAGCACTAAGCTTTGTGAAGGCCTTGAATTGAACGTTCCAATCATCAGTGCAGGAATGGACACGGTCACAGAAGCACCGATGGCCATCGCTATGGCCCGCCAAGGCGGTCTAGGAGTCATTCATAAAAACATGTCGATGGAGATGCAGGCTGAACACGTCGATCGCGTTAAGCGCTCAGAGAATGGGGTCATCACCAACCCATTCTACTTGACGCCAGAACGTCAAGTGTATGATGCAGAGTACTTGATGAGTAAATACCGTATTTCGGGTGTCCCAATCGTCAATTCAGAAACGGAACGCAAATTGATTGGTATCTTGACGAATCGTGACCTTCGCTTCATTAAAGATTATTCGACAGTGATTGCAGACGTCATGACTACAGAGAACCTTGTCACGGCGAAAGTAGGGACGTCACTTGAAGAAGCTGAGCGCATCCTGCATCAACATCGGATTGAAAAGTTGCCGCTCGTCGACGATTCAGGCGTGTTGAAAGGTCTCATTACGACAAAAGATATTGAGAAAGTCGAACAGTTCCCGCACGCAGCGAAAGACAAACAAGGTCGCTTACTCGTTGCAGCCGCTGTCGGTGTCACGAAAGATGCGGCATCACGTGCACAAATCCTTGTCGATGCTGGTGTCGACGCTTTAGTAGTAGATACAGCTCACGGACATTCAGCCGGCGTCATCGAGAAAGTGAAAGAGTTACGTGACATGTTCCCGACGCTTCCAATTATTGCTGGGAACGTCGCGACAGCCGAAGCGACACGCGCTTTGATTGAAGCGGGTGCATCGGTCATCAAAGTCGGGATTGGCCCAGGATCAATCTGTACGACACGTGTTGTGGCCGGTGTCGGTGTTCCACAAATCACGGCGGTATACGACTGTGTGACAGAAGCTAGAGAACACGGTGTCACAGTCATCGCCGATGGCGGAATCAAGTATTCAGGTGATATCGTGAAAGCCATCGCGGCGGGTGGCCATGCGGTCATGCTCGGTAGTCTTCTCGCTGGTGTGAAAGAGAGTCCGGGAGAGATGGAAATCTATCAAGGGCGTCAGTTCAAGACATACCGTGGGATGGGTTCTGAAGCTTCGATGAAACGTGGAAGTCAAGATCGTTATTTCCAAGAAGCGGACAAAAAGTTCGTGCCAGAAGGGATCGAAGGTCGTGTCGCTTATCGTGGCGAGTTAGCAGATACAGTGTATCAGCTCATCGGAGGCCTTCGCTCAGGAATGGGTTACTGTGGGGCAGCTGACATCCGTGCATTACGCGAGGATACTCAGTTTATCCGTATGACTGGGGCTGGTTTGCAAGAAAGCCATCCACATGATGTACACATTACAAAAGAAGCTCCAAACTATTCACGTTAATCAAAAAAGCCGTTGTCTCGATGTAGAGGCAACGGCTTTTCGCTATTATTTTTTGGCTTTTTTGACAAGGATGACTGTACCGCCATCGTCTTGCGCTGGCAAGCTGACCGTGACTTTTCCATCACGTTTAACGACATACTGACGTCCGCTATAGCGGTCGACAAGTTTCGTATTGTGCTTCAGTTTCGTTTTGAACGTGATTGTTCGTTTTGCTTCTTTCGTGTTCAAGGCAACGAGAACCGAGTCTTTGCCGTGTTTTCGCTCAAAGACAGAATACCCAGTCGCAGATCCACCCGCAATAACAGCGCGTGTTCCTTTACTAAACACTTTCGAATAGTCAGCACGAATATTGAGTAGTTTTTGGTAGTGCGTATGCATCGCTTTGCCTTCTCCTTTGACTCGCTTCCAGTCAAAGTCATAGCGGTTTTCATTGAATTCGCCTTTATCCATATCCATAGCATGTTTTCCGGACTGTCCGACCTCTTCACCATAATAGATGACAGGTTGGCCTTTCGCCGTCATTTGAAGCGATGCGGCGACCATATGTTTCCCTTCATCTCCGCCAGCACGTGATACGAGGAAGCCGTCTTCGTCATGGCTACTCAGGAACTGTCCGAGCGTCGCTTCATTCGAGAGTTGTGAGTTGCGGTATTGGAGTGCGCTCTCGACGTCATCAATATTCCCGTTGACGAACCGTTCGGCTTGATACTTGAAGTCAAAGTCGAGTAACGAATCCATCTGACCGCTCTTCAAATAACCGCCCGTGTTGTTCACACTTGCGCCGTAATGTTCTCCAATCATCTTGAAGTCTGGTTTGAGTGCTGTTAACTCGTTTTTAAACGACTTCCATGTCGTCGAATCGACGTGTTTGACCGTATCGACGCGGAAGTAATCGATGGTATTCCCTTTCTTCGTCTTCGATCGTTTAATCCAATCGGTCTGCCATTTGACGAGTTGTTGACGAACGGCAGCCTCTTCGGTCTTAAAGTCCGGTAGTCCGGAGAGAGACATCTTCAAGTCATCGCCATCGACCGGATTTGAGCGAATCATGCCGTCGAACACTTTACGTTCTTTATTAGTAGGGAAGTTTGTGGCGCCTGTGTCTACGGCCCCTGGTTCCATCCCATAGCCAGGATGGTTCAAGACGACGTCGACCATAATCTTGATGCCTCGTGCGTTTGCTTCGTCGATGAGGCGATGGAACGCCTTCATGTCTCCAAGATGCTCATCGAGTTTTTCGAAGTTTTTCGCCCAATAGCCGTGGTAGCCATATTGGGAACCATCTTTGCCATAGCGAAGATCCCAGTCAATGTTGTCGACGATCGGGGTGATCCAAATCGTATTAATGCCTAATTTGTCCAAGTAGTCGAGCTTTTTCGTAACACCGGCAAAGTCACCGCCGTGATACGACTCAAGATGGTCTTGGTCGTAGTATTCACCGTTCGGGTTGTTATTCGTTTTGTCACCATCATAGAAACGATCGGTCAGCATGAAGTAAATCCGTGCCTCGTCCCAATCAAACGCTTGTTTGTCTTTCATCGAGACTGGTCGGACCGTTAGCGACGTTTTCGTCTTATGGACGTTTCCGTATTGATCGATCGCTGTGATTGTCAAAGATTTTCTACCTGGTTTCACAGTGTCTTTGACTGCAATCGTTTGTTTGTTCAGTGCTGGATCGACCGCAAGTTTGGCCGGTCCACCGATTGGACGTGCATCGATGTACATTTCTCGTAACGTGACACCTTTTGGCAACGTCGGCTTCACATGGACGACCGCGTTCTCTCGAGAACTGATTGCTTTTGGAGCCACAGAAGCGGCCAATTTGATGTTTGGACGGCGATATTCGACGCTTGATGCCTCAAAATAGGGGTCCTTCACTTCAGTCGTCACACCGTCTTTTGTGACGAGGAACGTGTAGTCATGTTTGCCTTCCGGTAGTTTGACCGTGTGGCGGAACCATTCGTTTTTCGCTTCATATGTCATCGGATAGGTAACACCATTGACCTTTAACGCCACGTTGTCGATTTCATCGAGTTGTCCGGCTTCATACAACGCTTTGTCACGGTAGAAGAACGTGACGGCACCATCTTCAAACACGGGCCCTTGAATCGTCGGTACTTGGTGGAACGTTCCTTTTCCGCTCTCGACGACGACTTTCGTCACCCGATCGCTACCGAGTTTCACATAGCGATCTTCCCCGTAACCATCTTTCACAGCCCAATCCGTGCCTTTGCGGATGACGAAGCCTACGTTGGTCGCATCTTTTCCGACTGGGATACGGAAGACAGCACCTTCTTCAGTGATTTTGTATGGGTCCACCTGGCCATCTTTGGCACCCGTGCTCCACGTCCATAAATTCCAATCGGTGTAATCGTGATCAGCCCGAACGTACAACATCTCGATGTAGCGTTGCGTTTTCCATGGATCCGCGATTTCAGTGATGGTTTTAAATGATGTCGTCAATGCCGGTAACGTTGTGTTCGACAGGTTGCCTTTCACGACGTCTGCGGGAAGGGTTGCGGTATACGTTTGATTCAAGCCGAGTGGCTCAGTCGGTGTGACCGTTACTGTTGATCCATTCACTTCAGCCGTGAACGGTACAGCCGTCTCCCCATTCATCAAGCTGACTTTCGAGGCATCTAGTGTTACAGGCTCATTGAACGTCCATGTGATCGGTGACTTGATATCCACTTGTTCCGATTGATTGGCTGGCATGACCGTTGTCACTTCAAGTTGACTGACCGTCTCGACACCGCTTAACGTGAAGGCCGGGCTATATACCGATTGTGTCGATGGATTCGCAGAAACGTTCCAACTATCAGCGATTTTATTGGCCGCATTGCTTGGAATTGTATCGAACGCACCGTGCTCGGTAGCGTTATTCCCGCTGAGTACCGTGAGGACACGAACAGTATCCTCATTGCTTAAACCAAGTAGCGACAAAGGAATTTTCCCTTCGAATCCTTTCGTGCGATCAACGGCGAACGAGGTACCATTCAAGTTGCTCAAGTTTGCGAGCGGCGTGGATTTCCCTGCTTCATACAAAGCGGCTTCTTTTACCGACGTGTCGCCATCGACACGAAGTAAAATATGATACTGTGGTTTTTTATCGGTTTGGCTAAAGTTGAACGGATGGCCAAGCGGGTTTGTCGCCACGCCTGAATCCTGTTCATTGATTTGAAGAGCGATATTTATGTACTGACCATTGTCACCCCAGTTCGGGACGTTGTTCGCATCCACATAAAAGTAAAGGTTACGCGCATCGTTCTGCAGATAGACGTCTCCTAAATCGAATCCTTGCCAACCCGCTTGTTGGGATGTGGCGAGCGCTGGCGTGTTCGTCCAATCCGTTTTTAAACCGTCAATCGAGATTGTCGCAGGCTCGGCCAATGCGTTCATCGGGACACCGGCTTGGATCAGGAGAACGGATGATAACAATAACGTGGTCGTCTGTCGTGCCGCTTTCTTCTTCATAAAGCACCTCTTTCATGGAATGTGTCGTCTACAGGGCAACGAATTGTCAAAATTGTGCAAACGGTTTCAGGAATAGTTTAGCTGAATATGTAAGCGCTCACAATATATTTTTAAAAAAATAATAAAAACGCCTATCGGTCAGAGAGGCGTTTGGTTCACGAAGCGTCCTTTCACAATCAAGCGTTCTGTCGCATCGAACGTGCATGTGACGAGCGTAATCGTCGGTTCCGTTGTTGCATCGAGTACGTCGACCCGTGTCGGGGGGACGGTCTCAAGCGAAGTGACCTCGTAATGGAACGTGTGTGTCATGTCGGTCACGTAGATCGACATGCCGACGGCGGCGATATGAAGCGGGCCGAACAAGACGGTCGGACTTTGCGTGTAGTGGCCGGCGAGCGCATAGTTTCCGGTTCCCATGCGTTGGTCCGGGTCCATCGTTCCAGCACCGACCGCCAAGTTCTCATTGTCGAGCCCGTATAAGATGGGGAGCTCAAGTTCGATTTCTGGAATCGAAATGAGGCCGATGGTCGGTAAATCATGAAACCGATTGCGCACAGTCAATAGTTGTTCCCATAATAACGGCTCGACGTTTGAAAACTCAAATTCGCCGGTTTCGAGAAGTTTCGGCTGAATTTCGGCGGTCACTTGTTGACTGTTCCATGTTGTGAGTTGGTCTTTCCACCACGATTCGGATAACAGCAGTGTACCGATTAATAAGAAGAGTCCACCGACGACATAGCGTGACCGTTTCATCCATCTCTTCCTTTCTGAATGTTCCAACACGACATGAGTGCACTGACGGCAGCGGGCAGCGTTTCTTCGGATAAGGCGGCGAATCCAAATAAAAATTGAGGAATCGTGTCGGTTGATTCGATGCGATAGTCTGTCATCGCATTGATTCGGATACTCGAGGCTTCAGCCAGACGTTTTAATTCCTCGCTCGACTTTGTCGTTTGGACAGACAGGACGACGTGGAGGCCCGCGCTCGCACCTGTGATAGAGACGGTCGGCTCGTACGGTTTGAAGGCGGCGATGATGATTTCAAGTTTGCGGCGATATGTTTTCCGCATCCGGTTCAGGTGTTTCTCAAAATCCCCGGTTGCCATAAACTCGGCTAACGTATGTTGCTCGAAACGGGGCACGCTGCATGTGAAATGACGGTAGCGTTCTCGGTAGCGGTTCAACAGCGGAGGCGGGAGTACCATGTAGCCGATTCGTAAAGAAGGCATCAACGATTTCGAGAACGTGCTCAAATAGATGACGCGCTCGTTTTGATCCATGCTTTGCAAAGAAGGGATCGGCTTGCCACTGTAACGGAATTCGCTATCATAATCGTCTTCAATCACATACGTTTGCTGCTCCGATGCCCAATTGAGCAGACGTTGGCGCCGACTGACCGAAAGAATCGTTCCGGTCGGAAATTGATGGGCGGGTGTCACATAAAGGGCATCGATGGATGCTTGTTCCACAAGATCGACACGGACGCCGCTCTCATCGACAGGAATCGGGATGAACGTCCGCCGTTGATGGGCGAACAGTTGTCGGGTGAGCGGATAACCGGGATCCTCAATGCCGAAAATTGTGCTATCGGGCAGAAGCTCCAATAATTGTGGGAGCAACTGCTCGGTGCCGGAACCGACGACGATCTGTTCGGGTGAACAATGAACGCCGCGCGAGTGATAGAGATAGGTCGCAATCTCTTGGCGAAGCACGAAGTCGCCTTGAACCGAACCGAGTGCGAGCAAATCATGGTGCTCTTCCGACACGACTTGTTTCAAATGACGCCGCCATCGTTCAAATGGGAAAGCTGTCGTATCAATTTGACTCGGATATAAATCGAACTGATACGTCTTTTTCATCGGTAGTGGTTCAATTAAGCTACTGCTACGACGGACGTACAGTTCTTCTTGTGGTAATACGTAGAAGCCTTTTCGCGGTAACGACTCGATATATCCTTCCGCGAGCAGTTGGGCGTAAGCGAGTTCAACTGTCGTTTGCGACACATCTAAAAATTCGCCTAACTTTCGTTTGGACGGAAGTTTTGTCCCGGTGGTGAGGGTATCATCGACGATGGCTTGTCGAATGTGCATATAAAGTTGTTCATATAACGGAACGCTCGAGTCGACCTCGAGCGAGAAGGTTAGCATATCCATAGTTAATCCTTTCTAATCAGCCAAAGAAAAAATAGAGCGTGAATCCGATAACGAGTAGGAGCGAAAACACTCCGGCTTTCCCGAAAAAGCTTCGTTCATGCGCCTCGTCACGACTGTTCCATTGGTCCATTTCATCATCCCCCTTGTCCTTTACAACATTCGAGAATTAGGAAATGAAGTCCTTTGTTTAAACTGACCACTTCAGAAAATACAAAACTGGCACTTTCAATATAGTCAAATCAATTTATACTTGCAAGTAGACTAGCTTATTGGAGGGGATCCATTTGGAAAAGAGACAAGTAGGGACAGACAAAGTAAAACGCGGTATGGCTGAGATGCAAAAAGGTGGCGTCATCATGGACGTCATCAACGCTGAGCAAGCGAAGATTGCTGAAGCAGCAGGAGCAGTCGCCGTTATGGCGCTCGAGCGTGTACCTTCAGACATTCGTAAAATGGGTGGTGTCGCCCGTATGGCCGACCCGACAATCATCGAAGATGTCATGGGTGCGGTATCAGTACCAGTCATGGCGAAGTGCCGCATCGGTCACATCGCTGAAGCACGTGTTCTTGAATCAATGGGGGTAGATTTCATTGACGAGAGCGAAGTATTGACACCGGCTGACGAAGAGTTCCATCTCTACAAACGGGACTATAAAGCACCGTTCGTCTGTGGCGCTCGTGATCTTGGTGAAGCATCACGCCGCATCGGTGAAGGCGCAGCGATGATCCGGACGAAAGGTGAGCCGGGAACAGGAAACATCGTCGAAGCAGTTCGTCACATGCGTACGGTTCAAGCCCAAGTAAAACGTTTGCTTTCAATGAGCATCGATGAAGTAATGACGGAAGCACGTGACCTTGGTGCCCCGTTTGAAGTCTTGATGCAAATCCGTGAAGCAGGTCGTCTCCCGGTCGTCAACTTCGCCGCAGGCGGAATTGCGACACCAGCCGACGCAGCACTCATGATGCACCTCGGAGCGGATGGCGTCTTTGTCGGATCAGGCATCTTCAAAGCGGAGAACCCTGAGAAGTTTGCCCGTGCCATCGTCGAAGCGACGACGTACCATGATGACTATGAGCGCATCGCTCACTTGTCGAAAGGACTCGGCGAAGCGATGAAAGGACTCGACGTCCGTACGCTCAAACAAGAAGAACTTATGGCACCGCGAGGCTGGTAAGATGACGACAATCGGTGTACTCGGAATGCAAGGCGCGATTCGCGAACACGTCCAGATGCTGGAATCACTTGGAGCGGACACGCTCGTCGTCCGTTCGGTCGATGACTTGAACCGCATCGACGGTCTCGTCTTGCCCGGCGGGGAGAGCACGGCGATGCGTCGTCTGCTTGATCGCTATGACTTGCTCGAACCACTTCGTGCGAATACGACGTTGCCGATGTTCGGCACATGTGCCGGTTTGATTTTGCTCGCGACCGAAGTCGAAGGATATGATGCGCATCTGCGTAAAATCCCGATGACGGTCAAACGGAATGCGTTCGGACGACAAGTGGATAGCTTTGAAGTCGATTTGGCTGTCAAAGGAATCGATGACGCTGTCGAAGCGGTGTTTATTCGAGCGCCGCAAGTCGCATCGGTCGAAGCGAGCGTCGAAGTGCTCGCCGAGGTCGAGGAAGCGATTGTCGCGGTTCGATATGACAAGTATATGGCCTGCTCGTTCCATCCGGAATTGACAGACGATTTATCGATGCATCGCTATTTCTTGGAGATGGTTGAAGCGACGAAGCGACAACTCGCCTGATCGAAAGGCTCCCTATTAAATAGGGAGTCTTTTTCATGCGTTTTTTTGCTACACTGTAACGAGATACGTATAGAAAGGGGCAAGACCGTGAGACAAAGATGGATCGGATGGATGCTCGTTTGGGCAGTCCTTTTAAATATGATCGTGCCGACGGATGCATCGGCGGCACCTAAAGTTGATGCGACCGGCGCAATGCTCGTGGATATGACGACGGGACAAATCCTGTTCTCACAAGAAGAAGACGCGATGCTCCCTCCGGCATCAATCACTAAGCTGATGACCGCTTTTCTCGTCCGGGAAGCGATCGAAGCGGGTGACCTCAGTTGGAACCAAGAAGTGACCCCGAGTGACAAGGCGTTGGCGCTGACCCGAAAACCGGGACTAGCCCGGATTCCGCTCGTCAATAAACCGTACACGGTAAAAGAACTTTATGACGTGGCGTTGATTCGTTCTGCAAACGAGGCGGCAGTCACATTGGCCGAGGCTGTCTCGGGTTCGGAAGGTGTGTTCGTTAAGAAAATGAACGAACGGGCGACTGAACTCGGCATGACCCAAACGACGTTCGCCAATGCGTCAGGACTTGATTCTGTATCAGCGGACCGTCCCGGAGAGAACTTGACATCGGCCAATGACTTGATGAAGCTTGCTTTGGCCTATTTGACGAAGTTCCCCGAGGTGCTTGAAGTGACGAAACAAGCATACGTCGACATCGATGGGGTCCGCTTCGAAGCGACGAACCAGATGCTTGCCGGTCGTAATTTAGCCTATCCGGGTATGCTCGGCTTTAAGACGGGTACGACTGATGACGCGGGTTACTGTTTCGTTGGAGTATCGACGCGAGATGGACGTACCGTTCTGTCAGTCGTTCTCGGAGCGAAGACCGATCAAGGACGCTATACCGCTACAAAGGCTCTTCACGACTATGCATATGGAGAGTTTGTCTTAACCCCGATTTTACGGACCGGTGAAATCGTCCCGGCGACGCTCCATGTCGCCGAAGGTACAGTCGAGTCGGCAAAAGTGCGCACGACGTCGGCCTTTGAAGTGCTCATCGGAAAAGGACAGGATGTGCCTGAACCGACATACGACCTGCCAGATACGAAAGCCCCGGTTGCGGCCGATCAACAGGTCGGGACCGTCACGATCGAGCCTTCCGGAAGCGTCCGCTATCTAGATGGTGAACTTCCACCTAAAGGAACGCTCGTCGCGGCCGAACCGGTCGAGATGGCATCATTTTTGACACGCATGACGCGTGCCTTCTCGGACTTTTTAGATGAGATTCGACTTGTGCTCGGAAAACTGAGTCTTGTCGATAGAGTTGAGATGTTGTAAAGTAAAACTAATTCAATGACAGATGCAATGATGGGGAAAAGTACGTTACGGTCATCTACTGACAGAGAGCTAGTGGTTGGTGCAAACTAGTGGGATGATGTAACCGAATCGGCCTCGGAGCATTGGCTTGGAAACAAGTCACGTTACGCACACGTTACGTGCATCGAGTGGCCCGATTTCGGGCAACGAGGGTGGCAACGCGGATCCAAGGTGGTTCGTCCCTTTCCTACGGGAAAGGGGCGTGCCACCTTTTTATGTGAAAAAAGGAGGAATAACGAATGTTAGACATTAAACGATTACGAACAGATTTTGAAGAGATTAAAACGAAGCTTGCTCATCGCGGTGAAGACTTGAGTGCGCTCGATCGTTTTCCGGAACTAGAAGAGAAACGCCGCAACTTGATCAATGAGGTTGAAGTGAAGAAAGCGAAACGAAATGAAGCGACGAAGCAAATTGCGGAATTGAAACGTAATAAGCAAGATGCGGATGGACCGATTCTCGAGACGCGCCGTCTCGGGGACGAAATCAAATTGCTCGATGAAGAGTTGCGCGAAGTCGAGGCCGAATTGAACCTGATTCTCCTCAGCATCCCGAACATCCCGCACGAATCAACGCCGATTGGCGAAACGGAAGACGATAACATCACCATCCGTGAAGTCGGCACAAAACCGACGTTCGAATTCGAGCTTAAACAACATTGGGACGTCATGGAAGACTTGAAGATTGTCGATGTGGAACGAGCGGGTAAAGTGACCGGAAGCCGGTTCGTGTTTTATAAAGGCCTTGGCGCCCGTCTTGAACGTGCCCTCATCAACTTCATGATGGATATGCATGCCGATGAACATGGCTATTCTGAAGTGCTCCCTCCTTATATGGTCAATCGAGACGCGATGACGGGGACGGGACAACTTCCTAAGTTCGAAGAAGATGCATTCAAAGTGGCGGACACGAATTACTTCCTCGTGCCGACGGCAGAAGTTCCGGTGACGAACATGCACCGTGACGAGATTATCACGGAAGACCAACTTCCAATTACGTATACGGCGTATAGCGCTTGTTTCCGTTCAGAAGCAGGATCAGCCGGACGCGACACGCGTGGGCTCATTCGTCAGCATCAGTTCAACAAAGTCGAGCTCGTCCGATTCGTGAAACCTGAAGAGTCTTATGAACAACTCGAACTCTTGACGAGCCACGCTGAAGAAGTGCTTAAGCGTCTCGGTCTCCCTTATCAAGTGCTCAGCATGTGTACGGCAGATCTCGGCTTCACGGCTGCGAAGAAATATGACATCGAAGTGTGGATGCCAGCGCAAGGGATGTATCGTGAAATCTCATCTTGTTCGAACTTTGAAGACTTCCAAGCGCGCCGGGCCGGAATCCGTTTCCGTCGCGAAGCGAACGCGAAACCTGAATTCGTCCACACGCTTAACGGATCTGGCCTCGCAGTCGGACGGACCGTTGCTGCAATTTTAGAGAACTTCCAACAGGCAGACGGTTCAGTCGTCATTCCAGAAGTATTACGTCCATATATGGGCGGCGTCGAGAAAATTGAAATGCCTCAGTCATGAACAAACCAACCCGTCTGAAACGTATCGTTCAGGCGGGATTTTTTTTGGTTTTTTTTAATGTTTTTTCACAAAAGGGTTTGACATCTGTCTGCCAAGTTGGTACTATAAATCATGTCGAGCGAGATGTTTGCTCACCAATTGTATATGAGCTTTGGAGGTGTACCCAAGTGGTTTAAGGGAACGGTCTTGAAAACCGTCAGGGGTGTAATAGCCTGCGTGGGTTCGAATCCCACCACCTCCTCCATTTTTATTTTTGGAGGCTCAACAATTTCATACTTTTTTGGAGGTGTACCCAAGTGGTTTAAGGGAACGGTCTTGAAAACCGTCAGGGGTGTAATAGCCTGCGTGGGTTCGAATCCCACCACCTCCTCCACTTTCTTTTTTTTACACTTTTTTAAGCCTGGAGTTGTACCCAAGCCCGGCTGAAGGGGACGGACTCGAAATCCGTTAGGAGTCGTAAGGCTCGCGTGGGTTCGAATCCCACCAACTCCGCTTGTTTTGGCATCTGCATGGGCAGATGCGTTTTTTTTATGGTCGCAGACTTCGGTCTGCGACTTTTTTGTTTGTGGCAATCCGACGAAATCTGGCTAAGCCGCGCGTAAACCGGGAATCTACATAGAGTAGACTATAGTGGCGCGTAAGGAAGGAGATGAGCGTCATGGATTGGATTGAGATGTATATCGATGAGGTCGTACGGCATGTTCCTCCGAAACGGCGCGAGGAGGCGGCTACCTCGATTCGGCAATCGATTGAGCTGGCATTGCCCGAACACCCGACTGAGGCAGACGTGAAACGAGTGTTAGAGGAGATGGGGCATCCAACCGTCGTGGCCGCGCGTTATAAGGAAGGACAGTATGTGATCGGACCACGTTTTTTCCCCATGTATGTGACCGTTATTAAACTTGTCGTTCCAATCGTCTTAGCTGTCGTTTTCTTCGGTCTCGTGTTGTCTAGCATGCCGACGTTCTCAGGACCGCTTATTCCGACAATCGGCACATTTTTGACGAACATGTTCGATGCGCTATGGGAGGTCGGGATTCAGCTCGTGTTTTGGATTACGCTCGTCTTCTTTTTGGTTGAGCGCTATGCACCGGATGATGTACCGGCGCCAGATATGAAATGGGATGTGTCCAAGCTGAAAGAGCGGTTGAAGGGCGGTCGAATCAGTAAATTTGACGTAGGGTTCGGGTTGTTTTGGACAGCTGTGTGGTTTGGCGTGTATATTAACGCCGAACGGTTACTAGGGATTTATGAATCGACGAACGCGGGGTTCACGATGGTCACTCCCATCTTCAATCAAACGTTCCTGATGGATGTGATTTGGTTATTTGTGACCGTCATCTTGTTTCAAGTCGTGCTTGGGGTATGGAAGTGGATGAACGGACATTGGACGTATGCGCTCGCTTCGTTTAATTTGATCTACAATATCATCTCGGCCACGTTCATCATCTGGATGGCCAGTTCCCCCCAGTTACTCGATCCACGATTTTTGAACTGGATCGAGACGAACGTTCCGAACGGCATACTCTCGTTCGATTGGGTATTTGGATTGGTCGTCGCCATCACGATTTTGGCCGCAGTGTTTGATTCCATCGACGGGTTCCGAAAAGCTCGAAAGACGCCGACGTATCGTAAACCGCATATCGCCCACACATAAAAAAGAAGGTGTACCGCTCAAGCGAGCAGTACACCTTCTTTACTTATCTAACTTTCGCTTCGCGAGCGATTGTCAATTGTTTCTCGATTTTCTCCAAGATGAGTTCAACCGAGTTCGGGTCATTGATCAAGTCATACTCTTCGATTGAAAGACGAAGCACCGGGCAAAGATTGAAGTTATTGATCCACTCCGTATAGCGCGCGTACATTTCTTCCCAATACGTGATTGGTGTTTGTTGCTCCATCTCACGTCCGCGCATTTGAATGCGGTCGAGAACTTGCTCGAACGAACCTTCGAGATAGATCAGCAAGTCAGGATGCGGGAAGAACGGTGTCAGCACCATCGCTTCAAACAAACTCGAGTACGTCTCGTAGTCGGTTGGAGACATCGTCCCTTTTTCATAGTGCATTTTGGCGAAGATGCCTGTATCCTCATAAATCGAACGGTCTTGGATGAAGCCACCGCCATATTGGAAAATCTTCTTCTGTTCTTTGAACCGTTCAGCCAAGAAGTAGATTTGAAGGTGGAAGCTCCAACGCTCGAAGTCATGATAGAATTTATCGAGATAAGGGTTCGTATCTACTTTCTCAAGTGAAGTTCGGAAGTTGAGGGCGTCGGCAAGTGAGTTCGTGATTGTCGATTTACCGATTCCGACCATTCCACCGATCGTGATGATCGTGTCGTTCGGAATGTTATATTTTTCATTCAGCGTCATTTGATTTGTGCTCCTTTAGTTAATTCTAATTCACGTTCGATCGTCGAGAGGACGTGCGTCAAATCATCCGGGTTTTGGACGAAGTCGAGCTCATCTCCGCTAAACGAAAGAATCGTCACTTCGGGATGCGTCGCGCGGTATGATTCGATAAACGTTTCGTAATCATGAGCGAGCTGTTCGAGGTAATCGCGAGACATGTTCTCTTCTACTTCACGTCCACGCAATGCGACACGTTTCATTAACGTCTCGATGCTGGCGTGTAAGTAGATGACGACATCAGGTTTCGGCATATCGTGTGTCAAAATCTTATAGATTTGCTCATATTTGTTCAAATGAGCTGGTCTCAGGGAACGGTGAGCGAAAATTAAGTTCTTGAAAATATGATAGTCAGAAACGACGGATTGCTGTTGACTCAAGTGGTGTTTGTGGATATCGTCTAATTGCTTGAAGCGATTGCAAAGGAAGAACATTTCCGTTTGGAAGCTCCATTCGTCGATATCTTCATAAAACTTGCCGAGAAACGGATTCTCTTCTACAATTTCATTCAGCATCTGCATTGAAAAGTGCTGACTGATGATATGGGCCAGTGACGTTTTCCCGACACCAATCGGTCCCTCTACCGTTATAAACATATGATGTCATCCTCCATTATCCAAAGTGCAAGTTCCATTCTAGCATACAATGAAGTGGATAGGGCGAGCGAAATGATTTTCATTTTTTTTCATAATAAGTGATCAGAAACGGAGTGTGTATATGGAACGAGATGAACGATTTATGAGGCTCGCCATTGAAGAGGCGAGGAAGGCGGAAGCAATCGGCGAAGTCCCGATTGGATGCGTTATCGTAAAAGATGATAAGGTCATTGCCGTCGGCCATAACCGCCGAGAGACCGACTTGTTGGCAGCGGCCCACGCCGAAATGATTGCAATCGAGCAGGCGAACCAGACGCTCGGCAATTGGCGTTTAGAGGATTGCGAACTGTTCGTCACGTTAGAGCCTTGTCCGATGTGTGCAGGGGCCATCGTGCTGTCTCGTGTGAAGCGTGTCGTCTTTGGTGCCCACGATCCGAAGGGCGGATGTTGTGGGACGCTCATGAACCTTGTTCAAGACGAACGCTTCAATCACCAAGCCGAAGTAACCGAAAATGTTTTAGCAGAAGAGTGTGGCGAGTTGCTGACGAGCTTCTTCCGAAACCTTAGAGAACGGAAGAAGCAGGCGCGGCTTGAACAGAGAGGTTGCAACCCATCTGATTAAACAGTATAATGTAATAGCACTCAACGAAGTGCCTAACTTCATTTACCCATTTGCCGTGCTAGGCGGGGAGGTAGCGGTGCCCTGTAACTCGCAATCCGCTATAGCGAGACTGAATTCCGATTCGAGGGAGTGCATTGGTGTGGCCTGTCCTCGTGTAAGTGGCGTTGACGTCTGAGTCCTGCGCAACGGTCACCCATGAACCAGGTCAGGTCCGGAAGGAAGCAGCCTTAAGTGGTGACGTACCGTGTGCCGCAGGGGTGCTTGGGCCGAGCAAACTGCATGAGTAACGCACATTGACGTGCTTTCAGAAATCGGTGCGCGGCAGATTTATTTAATAACTTCAATCTACGGCCCCAGGGTTGTAGATTTTTTTGTATGATGAAATAGAGAATGTAAGGAAGAAAGGAGGCGGGGACATGGCGTATCAAGCGTTGTATCGGGTTTATCGTCCGCAGTCGTTCCAAGAGGTTGTCGGTCAAATTCATATCACACGTACGATTCAAAATGCGTTGCTTGAGGAACGAATGTCACATGCCTATTTGTTCTCGGGTCCACGAGGGACCGGGAAGACAAGTTTGGCGAAAATTATCGCGAAAGCCATCAACTGCGAGACAGCACCCACACGAGAACCGTGTAACACATGCCCGACTTGTATCGCAATCACGGAAGGGACGAGCCCGGACGTGTTTGAAATCGATGCGGCTTCAAATAATGGGGTCGACGAGATTCGAGAAATTCGGGATAAAGTCAAATATCCGCCTTCTCAAGCGCGCTTCAAAGTATATATCATTGATGAAGTGCACATGCTTTCGACTGGGGCGTTCAACGCCTTATTGAAAACGTTGGAAGAACCACCGGCGCATGCCATCTTTATTTTGGCGACGACAGAACCGCATAAAATTCCGGCAACTATCATCTCACGTTGCCAGCGCTTTGATGTGAAACGGCATGAAGTCGGTCAATTGCAAACACGTATGGCATATATCTTGAACGATCAAGATTATGACTATGATCCAGAGGCCCTCAAGCTGATTGCCCGTGCTGCCGATGGTGGGATGCGTGATGCACTCAGCCTACTCGATCAAGCGCTCGCTTTTAGCGATGGCCGTTTGACCGAAGATGCTGTTCTAGAAGTGACTGGCGCGGTGACGGATGATGCTCTACTTGATATGGCTTATGGCTTACAACAGAAGCAACTCGATCAAATTTTGAGTACGTTGGAAACGATGCTTCGTGAAGGTAAAGATTTGAAGCGATTCATTGAAGATCTCGTGTTCGTTCATCGTGATGCCTTACTTTTAAAGGCTTCACCGCAAGCGGTCGATTTACTCGAACGCGCCCGTCCGACAGAGACGTTCCGACAATTTGTTGAAGCGACGTCGACGGACGAGTTGTTCCAAGTGATTGAAGAGTTGAATGACTGTCAGCAACAGATGCGATTATCAAACCATCCGAAAGTCTTAGTTGAGTTAACGTTTATTCGGATTGCCGAACAAGGACGGACGATGACAGAGCAGATGAAACAACTTCAAGAGCAGGTCCGTGAACTGAGTCGCGAGTTGAATGAAGTCAAGAAAACGGGTGTCCCTGCAGCGGAAGCAACAGCAGAGAAACCGAAAGTTGCCAAGCGAACTCAAATTCGAGTCCCGAAAGAACGCATTCGTCAATTATTGCAACGAGCGGAACGCCAACACTTAAACGCAATCCGTGATAGCTGGGAAGACATCATGGGGAACATTCGTACGCAAGATGGTCCGATTTTTGCACTGTTCTATGAGAGTGAGGCTGTGCTTTGTGCTAGTGACACCTTACTGGTACAATTTAAAGATGGGATGACGTGGCATTACGAGCAGGTTAGCTCGAACGGTCGCACGCGAGACGTGATTGAACAAGCCTTATTCGAAGTGACGGGGATTCGTCGAGAAATCATGGCTGTACTCGAGACCGATTGGGTTGAGTTGAAGAATGAGTTCATCCTTCGTAAACAAGCTGAACGTTCGGATCATAAAGAAGAAGAAGTGGCGGAAGACGATCCACTTGTCTCAAAGGCGTTCGAGCGTTTCGGTGACGTCGTTGAAATTGAAGAAGTATAAAGGAGGCGCTCTACATGCGTGGAATGGGAAACATGAACAACATGATGAAGCAAATGCAGAAAATGCAAAAAGATATGGCGAAAGCTCAAGAAGAATTGAAAGACTTAACGGTTGAAGGTACTGCAGGTGGTGGCATGGTTAAAGTTATCGTTAGCGGACATAAAGAAGTACTAGATGTCATCATCGCTGAAGATGCTGTCGATCCTGATGATGTTGAAATGTTGCAAGATCTTGTGTTAGCAGCGGTTAATGACGGGATGAAGCAAGCTGATCAACTCGTTAATGACAAAATGGGACGTTTCACGCAAGGGATGAACCTTCCAGGCTTTTAAGTGAAGAAAGGAAAGATGTGAGTTGCAATACCCTGAAGCGATCGGACGTTTGATTGAAAGCTTTACCAAATTGCCGGGCATTGGTCCGAAAACTGCCATACGTCTAGCATTCCACGTATTAGATATGGAAGAAGACGATGTGTTGACGTTCGCTAAGGCGCTGGTCAGTGCGAAGCGTGACATTAAATATTGTACCGTATGCGGACATATTACAGATGTTGATCCATGCGCAATTTGTACGGATTCTCATCGCGATGAGACGGTCGTCTGCGTTGTTCAAGATTCTAGAGATGTGATTGCGATGGAAAAAATGCGAGAGTATCGTGGGAAGTATCATGTCTTACATGGGGCGATTAGTCCGATGGAAGGGATTGGTCCTGAAGATATTAACGTATCGAGCTTGTTGACGCGTCTTCAAGAAAATGAAGCGATTAGTGAAGTGATTTTGGCCACTAACCCGAACATCGAAGGGGAAGCGACTTCAATGTATCTGTCCCGACTCTTAAAACCGACTGGAATTCGCGTAACCCGTCTTGCGCACGGTTTACCTGTAGGCGGCGATCTAGAATATGCGGATGAAGTCACTCTATCGAGAGCGATGGAAGGCAGACGCGAACTATGAGGTGGTTTCGCAAACCTCTACGAGATGGGTATGACCAACGATTCTTGTCAGAACTATTAGATGCTAAGGCGAAGTACGAATCGAAGCGTCGCATCCTTGAAGTGAGTATTGAAGACACTGGAGAATTAGCAGCGCAGGTTAAACAAGCGGAGGCGTTGTATTTCTTTTATTTAAAAGAGGCAAAGCAACGCAAGGTTTCACTTTCGAACTTAAGATCGTAAGGCGAGATATTTCATCTCGCCTTTTTATATGTCAGATTACTGCGGTTCATGTAGCGGTCACTTTTTTCTCTATATAATGAAGGAACTAGAAACCTATTGGTTATTTTATATAGTAATCACAGACTGCTGAAAAAATAAATTAAAGTTTTTCTAAAAAAGCTATTGTGCATTTAAAGTTTTATTGATATATTAATAGACGTCGCCGAGAGCGGTTTTAAAAATCGAAAAAAAGATATTGACTTCTGGTTGATAGCTTGTTAAGATGTTTAAGTCGCCAAGAACGACAGACGAACTTTGAAAACTGAACGATGAGGCAAAAAATGTTTTACAATTTTTGAATGAAGCGCAAGCTTCGTCATTTTTAAAGAGCTATATCAAATTCTTTGGAGAGTTTGATCCTGGCTCAGGACGAACGCTGGCGGCGTGCCTAATACATGCAAGTCGAGCGCAGGAAATCATCCGAACCCTTCGGGGGGACGTTGATGG
>NZ_SJUP01000022.1:0-13652 GCF_004337025.1 Exiguobacterium sp. SL-10
GGCTCGCAGCCCGCCCCCAGGAAAGCGGCGTGCCGGACAGGGCGGCTGAAGGGCGATGAAAACAGAGGAGCGCCATCCCTTCCGGGACGGCGCTCCTCTGTTCAAAAACATTTGAAGTTTTTCAGTGTCCTCCTCAATGAGTCGACGGTTTTTTTAGTCCATACAGGTCAAATACGTCCAGTGACATTCCGGCATCGGATTACCCATGAAACTGACACCGAGGTCATCGGCACGGTGAATCGTCATCCATGGGGCATCGCCGACTTGAAGGTACACTTCATGATGTGGCGACTGCGTATGGCTGCCCGCTAGTTTAAACGTGGCGGTATCCTTCAACTGCGCGACGATCGTATATTTGATGTCCGGCGCGATAACGAGCGGGTTGCCGACGGAATGTTGCAACCGATACGCGGCACGCCTACGGTCGATGACCACATCTTCAAGATATACTTGGTCGACCGAGGCGATATCTTCACCTGTCAATCGATGATGCTTCGTATAGCCACGCGTCACATTCGCGTCTTTTTTGATAGAAACAATCGGAATGTCGCTCAACCCTTCAGCTTTCACTTCCGTTCGTGTCCGATAGTCGGTCGCATGAACGTTATAAGGGCGACCGTCTCCTTCAAAATACGGATGGGGTGACAACAAGTTCGGGTTTTTGATCATCGGCGGACGGATGAACGTCTGGACGCGAAGCTGAATTTGGTCCACCGTCTCCACATCAGGTCGAATCGGACTGACGAGGAAATACATGACGTATAGTTCCTTGTCCCGTCGTGTGTCCGTCTTCAACTCCTTGGCGAGCGACATCACTTTGCCGACGGCGTGAATCAAGCTCGTCCCCGGTTTCTCGTCTCGTTTCACGGGACGGAGCGCCCTCACTTCATACATCGTCGGCTCATGAAGCGGTGTCTCGTCCAAGTAGGCATTGCCGACGACTTCGGCGATGCGTCGTCCTTGCCGGTAAATCGCATACGTCTCGACGTCAGCGATCGGGTCCCATTGCAGATGGGTACCGTTTGATGCGACGACTGCCGACGTGAGATGTCGATTCCAGTACAGGTCGTCAGTTGGGTTCACGGCGGCCGTATACACTTTCGCCACTTCCCCTTGTTCGTCCGTGATCCGATAGGCAACTTGTTCCCCCACACCTGTGTCGTGATCGACGTAGTGTTGGTCGGTTCCTTCGTACACATACTTCCCGTTTCGCGTAAGACGGACCGTCCCCTCAACTGACCACGTCAGTTCGAGTGCGTCTTTTAGCGGGTTTACCGTGATTAAGCCTTCCCCGTTCATCATTGAATCATCCCCCTTTTGGCATGTCGTTTCTTCATTCCCGTCTCACTGTCGTAGAAAACAAAAAGACCTCGAGTTTCCTCGAGGCCCCGTCTCATTCGACGACTGCTAAATCTTGAATCATATACAAATCATAATAGGCGCCACGGCGACGCATCAATTCTTCGTGCGTACCGGTCTCCATGATTTGTCCGTTATCGACGACGACAATCTTATCGGCATCGGTGATCGTCGACAAGCGGTGCGCGACGATGAGCGTCGTTCTCCCTTTCGTCAAGCGCGCGAGCGAGTCTTGAATCATCGCCTCACTCTCAAGGTCAAGCGCACTCGTTGCTTCGTCAAGGATGATGATCGGTGGATGTTTCAAGAAGACACGGGCGATGGCGAGCCGTTGTTTCTGACCACCTGACAGTTTGACGCCTTTCTCCCCGACCGGCGTATTGTAGCCGTCCTGTAAGTTCGAGATGAACTCATGTGCGTTCGCTGCTTTCGCGGCGGCGATGACATCTTCGTCACTCGCTTCCGGATTCCCCATCCGGATGTTCATCGCGACCGATTCACTGAATAGGACCGAATCTTGCATGACCATCCCGATTTGATCGCGAAGGGCCCGCAGTTTAAAATCACGGACGTCGGTGCCATCGATTTTGATGCTACCCGACGTGACGTCATAAAACCGTGGAATCAAGCTGACGAGCGTCGACTTCCCACCGCCGGACATGCCGACGAAGGCGACCCGCTCCCCGGAGCGGATATGCAGGTTGACGTCATGGAGGGCACGGGCGCCGTCTTTCTCATACGAAAAGCTGACACGATCGAGCTCGATGTCACCCGCCGTTTTCACGGGCACGAACGCACTATGTTTCTCTTCGATGTCGTACGGCTCATCGAGGAACTCAAACACGCGGTCCATCGAAGCGACCGACTGTGTGAGCGTCGTCGCCGAGTTGACGAGACGACCGAGCGGTGCGTAGAGACGATCGATATACGCGATGAAGGCGACGAGCGTACCGAGCGATACTTGTTCTTGCAAGACGAGCCAAGACGCCGACGTGAAGATTAAAATCGGTGCGATGTCCGTGATCGTCGAGACGACGACGTACGTCTTCGCGTTCCAGCCAGTGTGGCGAAGCGCGGCTTTCAAGAAACCACCGTTCTGTTCTTCGAACGCCTTGTTTTCATACGGTTCAAGCGCGAAACTGCGGATGACGGCCATCCCGTTGACCCGTTCGGTCAAATGTCCTTGAAGGTCCGCGAGGGCGGCCGAGCGTTCGCGCGTGAGTCGGCGCAATCGTCCGTAGAAGTAGCGGACGGCGATGGCGTAGAACGGGAGCGGCAAGATGGCGATGAGCGTCAGTTGCGGATCAATCGTATACATGATGGCGATGGCAATCAAAATCGTGACCATATCGAGCCAAATGTTCATCAGGCCGGTGATGACGAAATCTTTCGTCTGCTCGACGTCGTTGATGATGCGCGAGATGATCTGTCCCGTCTTATTGTTCGAATAATAGCGGAGCGACAACTTTTGAACGTGGTCGAACAATCGGTTCCGGACATCGAATAAAATGCGTGTCGCTGCCCATTGCGCCAAATATTGGCGTAAGTATTCAATCGGTGGCTTCAAGACGAGGAAGACGAAGAAGACGATGCTGAACAGCCAGACGAGCTCGGTATAATCTCTCGCCGGTTCCGGGTCTGTCAAATAAGTGTCGATCACATATCTGTAAAGGAGCGGCAACCCGAGCGGGATGGAGAATTTCAAAATCCCGACGAAGATGGTCAGTGCGATTTGTTTCTTATACGGTTTAACGAACTTTAAATAACGTTTAATACTACCCATTAGTTCCTCCTTCAAGAAAAAAAGCGGAGATGAGCAATCATCTCCGGTAACGTGCTTCGTATTCGCGATACCATTCATCGACGAATGTTGGGTTGAACGGCCCTTTCCGTCCTCGAATCCAGTTAATAAGTTCTTGAACGTTCTGTTTCAAGATTCGATCAATCGCTTTCGGATAATTCATCTCGCGACGATGCCGCTCATATTCATCCTCATCTAAAATCGTGTACGACATATCTGGGAACACCTTGATGTCCAAATCGTAGTCGATGTACTTGATGGCACGTTCTGCCCCATCGAACGTTGTCGGCGAACCTAGATTACAGTAGTAGTAAATCCCATCTTCGCGAATCATGCAGATGACATTGAACCAAAACTCAGATGAAAAGTAGCAAATTGCCGGCTCACGTGTTCTCCATTGCCGGCCGTCTGACTCGCTGACCATGATGCGGTCATTGAATCCGATCATATCCGTTTTTGACGACTGAAGGACGAGCGTTTCTTCCCAAACGCGATGCAAAGTTCCGTTGTGCTTGTAGCTCTGTATCTCGATCTTGCTACCTGCTTTGGGAAATAAGCTCATAAGCTCCTCCTTTCCGCTATGATGCTATACAATTCTCATATTTAATTATAGCGACTTTCAGAACCAATGAAAAAGGAAATCTCTTATTTTCACGAATTTAGTGTTTTTTGGAATGCCTCGGCTCGCGCTTTGAACATCGGCCGAAGTACGAAGAATTCGACGAGAACAGTCGGCACGTAACTATCAAACGTCACCTCGTCGACCATGACAGCCTGTCCGCCTACTTGTTCGACCCGATGGACGTGACTGAAGCGACGGAACGGAAATGGCAGCTTGACGCCTTGATCACAAAATGCGTGATTCCCCGTCAATGTGATGGCACTGTTCCACGGCAATGAAATGGGACCGACACCAACCCGTAATTGAACGAGGTTCCCTTCGACCGACGCCCCCTCCCCAAGAAGCGTCACTTTCGGAAACGATGTCAGTTCTGATAGCAGTGAAGCATCTTGAAGCAATGTCCAAAGCTTGTCAACGGTCGTATCGTATGGAGTTCGTACATCAAACTGTCTCATCATTCACACCTGCCATCTGCTCTAATTTTTGTTGGGCGACCGATACGGTCACCACGTTGCGTTCTTCTTCGTCGAGCCAAGTCCATTCCCCTATCGGTAACGTCTCGACTTCGTATAAATCGATATACCAGACGATGTGGGAAAACACGTGTTTCACTTGTCCAACATAGGTTCCGTTTATCTGTTCCCCCGTTCCCCGGTCTGTAAGCGGATATTGCCACATTCCGGCAAGAAGACCGGCGTCCGGTCGTTTCACATATGCGGTCCGGCCGTTCTGACGACAGTAAAGCGCATCGTACATCTCAATCCGGGCCGCCCCTTTTTTCGTCTTGACTGGGAGTTCATCTTGGACGTTATGCGAATACGCATAACAATCGTCTTGAACGGGACAGAGCGAGCACATCGGATTTTTCGGGGTACATACCGTCGCACCGAGTTCCATAACCCCTTCATTGAAGTCCGAGGCATGATTCGGGTCCATCAGTCGGCGCACGACCTGTTCGAACAGTTTTCGCGTTTTCGGGATGGCGATATCGTCGTAAATCCCGAACTGACGAGACATGACACGCATAACATTCCCATCGACGGCGGGTTCCGGCTGATTATAGGCGATCGAGAGCACGGCCCCGGTCGTATACGGTCCGACGCCTTTCAACTTTTCGAATCGTTCTTTTTCTTCAGGAACGATGCCGTCGTATACCGCGACGACTTCTCGGACGGCTTGATGAAGGTTACGGACCCGTGAGTAATACCCGAGCCCTTCCCAATATTTGACGACCTCGTCAGGTTCAGCCGCCGCTAACGCCTCGATAGTTGGAAAACGCTCCATGAAACGATTGTAATACGGGATGACCGTATCGACACGCGTCTGTTGGAGCATGACTTCACTCACCCAGACACGATACGGATTTTTGCCGTGACGCCATGGTAAATCACGCTTTTCGCGATTGAACCATGTCACTAAATTTGTGTTGAATTCTTGAATATTATAATTTGTGAACAATTTATCAATATCGAGCATTTCGTTTCCCCTCGTTTTAAAAATATTGTATGATGAAATGGATTAACATATGCGAATTTTCAACTTTTATGGAGGTGCTGAAGCACATTGGATACTGCTACTCACATTGGGATGGGACTTGGTTTAAGTGCAATCGCGACACTCAGCCCAGAGGTGTCAGGCGACGCACAAATGTTTCTAGCCATGACAGCTACTGCTCTCGTCGGCTCGCATGCTCCGGACTTTGACACGGTCTTCAAACTAAAAGGAAATAGCACGTATTTACGTCAGCACCGCGGTCGTTCACACGGAATCACCGCACTTCTCGCTTGGCCAATCATCGTCAGCGCCGTCATCGGACTCGCGCTTGGCGTCAATCCTGCTTCATTATGGGTCATGGCACAAATCGCTGTATTGCTTCACGTTACGGTCGACTTGTTCAACGCTTACGGGACGCAGGCCCTCCAACCGTTTTCAAAAAAATGGATTGGTTGGGGCGTCATCGGGACGTTTGATCCGTATTTGTTCTCTGCCTACTACGGGGCATATGTATTATGGCTTATCACAGGGGCGACTGTCCCGATTTTTGCACTGCTCATTGCGCTCGTCATCAGCTATTACGCGATTCAGTTCAAATTGCGTAACCGCGCTCTTGCCACGGTCGCCCGTCACTTTGCCGGTGCCCACGAATTGTTCATCTCGCCGGGTATCGGTTGGGATGACTGGCATGTCGCCGTTCGATTCCGCAACGGTTTAGGTGCGGTCAAAGTGAAAAAAGGGACGGTCATCGAATGCGGCCGTTTCCGCGACAAACCGATGCCAGGTGAAGATGACCTTCACTTCGTGGAAGCGCGTAAAAATGCGGACCTACAATCGTTCCTCGAGTTCTCGAAGATTCATACGTATACGGTCACACGTCATAACGGGATGATCGAGTATCGCTTCACGAACTTGCGCTACTTCGCGAAAGATATCTATCCATTCGTCGCCGTCGTCATCGTCGATGAAGAGTCAAATGAAGTGTTGTCTTCGTTCACCGGTTGGGTGTTCAGTGAAGAGAGCCTGCAAAAGAAATTGGCCTATGAATAATAAAAAGTCGCTCGGTGAGAGCGACTTTTTATTATGCTTCCGACTCGGTGAACTGAAGTTCGAAGTCAAATTTCACTTTTTTATCGACGAGTACGCCGCCCGCTTCGAGCGCTTGGTTCCACGTCAATCCATAATCTTCCCGGTTAATCGACCCGCCCCCGGTGAAGGCGTGTTTCATGTTGCCCCATGGATCTTTCGCGCTTCCCTCATACTCGACTGCGAACGTCTCTTCCCGAGTTGTCCCACGAATCGTCAAGTTCCCGGTCAATTCGAACTCGCCGCCACCTTGTGAGCGGAACGATGTCGACTCGAACACGATGTCCTCATGTTGCTCCACATCAAAGAAGTCGCCGGACCGTAAATGGTTGTCACGGTCGGTGTTATTCGTATCAATCGATGCTGCTTTGATTGTCACGTTCACACGCGCGTTCGCGAGATCGTCCGGTTGCCCGTTCGCCTCGACGTGAAAATCTTTGAACTCTCCTTTTACTTTCGAAATCATCATATGCTTGACTGTAAAGTTAATGGTGCTGTGCGCTGGATCGACTTGATATGTTTTTGCCATGAATCCGTCCACTCCTTCGATTTGAGATTGATACTAATATGATGTTTACCACAAATCTTGACTTCAAAACATTTCGATTCAAATGTGACAAATTATTGTCGAAAAATTTTGACTTTTATCACATCGACCCGGTACGATGGAAAAGGGAGTCGTTGTCTTACAGTAAAATGTAAGCGCATACATAGAGTCCCTATACTTTACGGAAAAGGGAGGAACGACCATGATTTATGAAGTCCCAAACTCGACAGGCACGAAAGTACACTTTAAAGACCGCTATGAGAACTACATCAACGGAAAGTGGACCGCGCCTGCAGGGGGAGAATATTTTGAGAACACCTCTCCGGTAAATGGTAAAGTTTTATGCGAAGTCGCCCGCTCGACGAAAGAAGATATCGAGCTCGCCTTGGATGCGGCCCACGCCGCCAAGGACGCATGGGGCAAAACGTCTGTCACGGAACGTTCTGTCATTTTAAATAAGATTGCCGATCGCATGGAAGCGAACCTCGAGATGCTCGCCTACGCCGAGACGTGGGAGAACGGCAAAGCCGTCCGTGAGACGCTAAACGCCGACCTTCCACTCGCCATCGATCATTTCCGTTATTTCGCGGGTGTCATTCGGTCACAAGAAGGTGGTATCAGTGAACTCGATCAAGATACGGTCGCCTATCACTTCACCGAGCCACTCGGTGTCGTCGCTCAAATCATCCCATGGAACTTCCCGATTTTGATGGCAGTCTGGAAAGTCGCACCGGCCCTCGCCGCCGGAAATTGCATCGTGTTGAAGCCAGCCGAACAGACACCGGCTTCGATGATGGTGCTCATGGAACTGATTGAAGATTTGCTCCCACCAGGCGTGTTGAATATCGTCAACGGCTTCGGTCTCGAGGCCGGCAAACCGCTCGCATCGAGCAATCGCGTCGACAAGGTCGCCTTCACTGGCGAGACGACGACGGGACGTTTGATCATGCAATATGCGTCACAAAACATCATCCCGGTCACGCTCGAACTCGGTGGGAAGTCACCAAACATCTTCTTCGCCGACATTATGGATGCGGATGATGACTTCTTTGATAAATCGATTGAAGGACTCGTCATGTTCGCCTTGAACCAAGGTGAGGTATGCACGTGCCCATCGCGCGCCCTCATCCATGAGTCGATTTACGAGCCGTTCATGGAACGTGTGCTCGAACGGGTCAAAGCGATCAAGCTCGGCAATCCACTCGACCCTGACGTCATGATGGGCGCCCAAGCCTCGAATGAGCAGATGGAAAAAATCTTGTCGTATCTCGAAATCGGGAAATCGGAAGGCGCGGAATGCTTGATCGGCGGTGAACGCAACATGATGGACGGCGAACTCGCCGACGGCTATTACGTGCAACCGACGATCTTTAAAGGCCACAACAAGATGCGCATCTTCCAAGAAGAGATCTTCGGACCGGTGTTATCGGTGACGACGTTCAAAGACGATGCCGAGGCGCTCGCCATCGCGAACGATACGCTTTATGGTCTCGGTGCCGGCGTCTGGACACGCGATATGAACCGCGCTTATCGGTTCGGCCGCGAGATTCAAGCGGGTCGCGTCTGGATCAACTGCTACCACCAATATCCGGCCCATGCCGCCTTCGGCGGATACAAGATGTCAGGGATCGGCCGCGAGAACCATAAGATGATGCTCAACCATTATCAACGGACGAAAAACATGCTCGTCAGCTATAGCGAACAAAAACTCGGGTTCTTCTGAGATGGTGAATCGCGTCGAGGCCACCCCCGCCACGCTCGCGCTCCTCGAACAGCTGAAACGAAAACATGGACCGCTCTTGTTTCACCAGTCGGGCGGTTGTTGTGACGGGAGCTCCCCGATGTGTTTCCCGCAAGATGAGTTCATGATCGGGGATCATGACGTCCTGCTCGGCGAAATCGGCGGTTGTCCGTTCTATATGCACGAGAAGCAATACGACTACTGGAAGCACACTCAGCTCATCATCGACGTCGTCGAGGGCCGGGGCGGCATGTTCTCGGTCGAGGGCGTCGAAGGAAAACGGTTTTTGAGCCGTTCCCGCGTGTTCACGGACGAAGAACGGGCCGAATTGCAACAGAGTTGAATGTCTATCCTATAAACAAAAGTCCCGCTACTCGGAGCGGGACTTTGCTTATTTACTCTGCATTTTAAAGCGCAAGTATAATTCGTTATAATACGCGTTCATGCGCTTGCCTAAGTTCTCATACACTTCGAGCTCATCCGTCACTTCTTTCGTCGGATAGAAGCGTTCATCTGACGTCACTTCTTCATCTAAAAATTCAAGCGCCGCTTCGTTCGGCGTCGAATAGCCGACATAGTCGGTATTTCGTGCCGCGATTTCCGCGTCGAGCATGAAGTCGATGAACTGATGAGCGCCTTCGACGTTTTTCGATGTGTTCGGGATGACGAGGTTATCGAACCAGAGATTCGTTCCTTCTTCTGGGATAACGTACGTCAACTCTTCGTTCTCGTACATGATCTCGGAAGCATCTCCAGACCAGACGACAGCCGCAGCCGCTTCGCGATTGGCCATGAGCATCTTGATTTCGTCGCCGACAATCGCTTTAATGTTCGGCCAGAGTGTCTCGAGCTTCTTCTCCGCCTCGAGCAACTCATCCTTGTCGGTCGTATTCAACGAGTAGCCGAGTGAGTTGAGGCCAAAGCCCATGACTTCCCGTGTCCCGTCTGCGAGCAAGATGTCATTTTCAAGCGGCATGTACCAAAGGTCGTTCCACGACGTGATCTCACCGTCGACGAGCTCAGGGTTATAGACGATGCCGACCGTTCCCCAGAAGTAAGGGACCGAGTACGTATTGCCTGGGTCGAACGACTTGTCGAGAAAACGTGGGTCGATGTTGCCGAAGTTTTCAAGCTTGTCATAGTCGATCGGCAAGAGCAGGTCCTCTTCGATCATTTTACTGATGGCATAGTCGGACGGGACGGCGATGTCGAAGGCCGTACCGCCTTGCTCGATTTTCGTGAGCATCGCCTCGTTCGAATCAAACGTTTGGTAAATGACTTTCAAACCCGTCTCTTCCTCGAACTCTCCAATCAAGTCTTCATCGATATAATCGCCCCAGTTGTAGACGACGAGCGTATTGTCGCCGCCGAACCCTTGCGCCATATTGATTTGATACACCCAAAGCAAGAGGGCGGCGCTGACGAGGACCGGCACCGTTAACATGATGACCAATTTTTTCATCGTCTTACCTCCTTCCCTTTTGCCCCACGTTGCGCGAGCACGTAATACCCAATGACGAGAACGAGTGTGAATAAGAATAGAATCGCCGACAAGGCGTTGATCTCAAGCGAAATCCCTTGGCGGGCCCGTGAATAGACTTCGACGGCAAGTGTCGTGAAACCGTTGCCGGTCACGAAGAACGTGACGGCAAAGTCATCGAGCGAATACGTGAGCGCCGTGAAGAAACCGGCGAAGATGCCTGGCGTGATGTACGGCAAGATGACTTTCGTCAACACATCCCATGTGCTCGCCCCGAGGTCACGCGACGCATCGATGAGCGTCGGGCTCATCTCTTGTAGTTTTGGTAAGACCAGAATGACAACGATCGGCACCGAGAAAGCGATGTGTGCCAACAGCACCGAATAGAAGCCGAGCTGAATCCCGAGCATCGTGAACAAGATGAGGAACGACGCCCCGATGATGACGTCCGGGCTGACGATCAACACGTTGTTGAGCGACAAGAGCGATGTCTTCGTAAAACGTTGTCGCGCCGTATAAATCGCGAGTGCCCCGATGACTCCGAGCACGGTCGAAATCGTCGCCGACAGCAAGGCGATGACGATTGTGTTCAAGACGATGACGAGCAGGCGCGTATCGGTAAAGAGCGACTTGTACCAATCGAGCGTGAAGCCTTCAAAATTACTCATCGTCCCGCCACTGTTGAACGAGTAGACGACCAGGTAGACAATCGGCGCGTACAAAATGAAGAACACCGCCATCAAATAGAGGTTGGCTAATTTAAATTTTTTCGGTTTCATCGACGCACCGCTCCTTTCGCGCCCCAGTCACGCGTGATGACCATGACGAGCACCATCGCCAAAATTAAGAACACGGCAATCGTCGAGCCCATGCCCCAGTTTTGCGTAACGAGGAATTGTTGTTCAATCGCCGTCCCGAGCGTGATGACGCGGTTCCCAGCGATGAGTCGCGTGATCATGAAGAGTGACAACGCCGGGATAAAGACGATTTGAATCCCTGACTTCACGCCATCGAGCGTGAGCGGGAAGATGACCCGGCGGAACGTCGTCCAGTTCGAAGCCCCGAGATCACGCGACGCATAGACGAGCGACGGTGGGAGTTTCTCGATGGCGTTATAGATCGGCAAAATCATGAACGGGATGAAGATGTAAACTGACACGAACACGAAACTGAAGTCCGTGAACAAAATCTGTTGTGTCCCGATACCGATCGCCTCTAAAAATTGGTTTGTGATGCCGTACGTCCCGAAGATGCCGAGAAACGCATAGGCTTTGAGCAATAAGTTGATCCATGATGGCAAGATGATGAGCAAGAGCCAAAGTTGCTTATGCTTCGTCTTCGTCAATAAATAAGCGGTCGGATACCCGATCAAGAGCGAGAAGAATGTGATGAGGAACGCATACCAGAAGGAAGACAACGTCATCGTCAAATACGTCGACGTGAAGAACATCTGATAGTTCTCTAAACTCAAATTCCCTTCGATATCAAAAAACGAGTAGTAGACGACGAGCAGGAGCGGCGCGATGACGAACAACGCGATCCATAACCAATACGTCGTTAAATAGACCGTCTTCGCGGTTTGACTAGTTTGATTCATGAGCGACCTCCTCATAGGACTCGAGACGACGGTCGAACTCTTCCTCCGTCTCCCCTAAGCGCATGACGTGAATCGCCTCATCATCGAACGTGAGGCCGATTTTCGAACCGACGACCGATTTTTTCGTCGAATGGACAAGCCATTCATTGCCTTCTTGGTCATAGCAACAAATCTCATAGTGGACACCGCGGAACAGTTGCGAGTCGACGTCGACGACAAGTTTCGCCGAATCGACCGATGTCATCTCCAAGTCTTCCGGACGGATGATGACTTCGACTTTCTCGTTACGGTCAAACCCTTGGTCGACGCAATCGAACGTCTTCCCGGCGAACGTGACGACGTTGTCCTCTGGCATGACGCCCGGTACGATGTTCGATTCCCCGATGAAATCGGCGACGAAACGGTTGATCGGCTCATCGTAAATATCGGTCGGTGTCCCGCTTTGGACAATCTTCCCGTTATTCATGACGAAAATCTCATCCGACATCGCGAGCGCTTCTTCTTGATCGTGCGTGACAAAGATGAACGTGATGCCAAGACGCTGCTGCAATTCGCGGAGCTCATATTGCATCTCGGTCCGAAGTTTCAAATCGAGCGCCGAGAGCGGTTCATCGAGCAAGATGACTTCCGGTTCGTTGACGATGGCACGGGCGATGGCGACACGTTGGCGTTGTCCGCCTGACATCTCGTCGATCTCACGTGACTCGTACCCTTTCAAGTTGACGAATTTGAGCGCCTGTTCGACTTTCGTCTTCACGTCCGCCTCTTTCATCTTTTTGATGCGCAGACCGAACGCAACATTCTCAAACACGTTCAAGTGCGGGAAAAGCGCATAGTCTTGGAACACGGTGTTCACTTGACGTTTGTTCGCCGGGACGTCGTTGATGCGTTTCCCGTTGAACTCGATATCGCCTTCTGACGCATCCGTGAAGCCGGCGATCAGACGCAAAATCGTCGTCTTTCCACATCCAGATGGGCCGAGCAACGTATAGAATTTCCCTCGTTCAATCTCAAAGCTAATGTTTTCCAAGACGACGGTGTCATCGTAACGCTTCGACACGTTGTCAAAGCGAATAATCGTTTCTGGATTCATTTCAGTTCCTCCCTTATAAATATGAATGGGTCGCGACAATCAGACATTCACTCTCACCGTCACAGTCGTTGACGAGTTGATGTGAATCAGAGGCGACGTAATATAACGTTTCTCCCGCTCTCGCGAAATACGTGTGATTGCCAAGTTTCAAGGCGATTCGTCCCGATAGAACATAGACGAACGTCTCGGAGCGGGAAGGCTCATAGCGCTTGAATTCCCCTTGTTTGGAGAATGTCAGCAAAATCGGCTCCATCTCTTTTTCGTTCGATTCCGGGATGAGCCATTCGGTCCGGTATTTTCGTTCCTCATCAACATACACAGTCCGGTCATCTGCGGTATAGCTTACCTTTTGAAAGATCTCTTCATCGAAAAATTCTTTCGGTGAGCAACCGAGCACTTCCAACAAGTCGAATAGCGTCTCAAGCGAAGGAGAGCTTAAATCGCGCTCGATTTGAGAGATATAGCCTTTGCTCAAATCCGTGCGTTCGGCCAACTCTTCTTGCGTCAAGCCCTTCTTGACGCGGAGTCGCTTGATTTTTTGACCGACGTCCAAGTGAAACCCCCTCCTTCCGGCTTTGAATCAAGTTTAGTGAAAGATGATTCCAACTAAAGAAAGTTTATAAATACTTAACTACAAAGCGAACTAATAGCGACCTTTATTATAACGGATTATGTGCGGTTTGCAAGTAAAAAAACCACGCCGATTTTGATATGCTCCCCAATAGGTAGACAGATAAAATAACAAATCTGTTTATCTGATTGGGGAGTGTTTTTTTATGGCGAGAAGTCGGCATTCGATCGAACAAAAACTGGCTGCGCTGCGCATGGTGGA
>NZ_SJUP01000023.1:0-12278 GCF_004337025.1 Exiguobacterium sp. SL-10
TTCCTCCAAATCCATTCCCTCCAGATAAAATAGCCTCAACTACTCTATCGGAGTTCTGTTCTGATTCTTCGGCAATAGTGTAAAATCGTATCGAGCAAAAACTGTCAATTTTATTCTAGCGTTCACAGATGCTCGTACCGGTCATCGGTGCCTTCTGGTTCTTGCTCTATTACGTGACGTTCCGCTTCCTCATCACGAAGTTCAACTTCATGACGCCGGGACGTTCAGACGAGACGGCTGTGAAAGCGGCCGACGTCGACGCATCAGACCGCACGACGGCCATCATCGCCGCACTCGGTGGCGATGCCAACATCGACACGGTCGACTGCTGTGCGACACGCCTCCGCGTCACCGTTAACGACCACCAGCACGTCCGCGAGGATTTGTTGAAGGCGACGGGCGCCCACGGGGTTGTGCAAAAAGGAAATGGGATTCAAGTAATTTACGGTCCTTCTGTTACAATTATTAAGAATGAAGTCCAAGAGGCGTTAGGCCGGGGCGAATAACGAATTGTGTTGGAGGGAACAGCCGTGTGGGAACAAATGAAAGACGTCTATCCAGAGATGACGGACAGTGAGAAAAAGATTGCCGATTACCTCATGACGAATATGAACGACGCCATCGAGTTGACGATCACCGAGTTGGCGCAAGCCATCCAGACGTCACCTGGGACCGTGACCCGGTTCTGCAAAACGATTGGGGTCGGGAGCTATTCGGCGCTAAAGCTCATGATGCAAAAGACATTGACGGAAACGAACTTGCCCCAGACGGCGACGTCGCTCGAACCGATGCAGCGGTCGTATATCGAATTGATTCAGACGACCGCCCACTTGATCGACCAAGAGGAACTACTCGCCATCTGCGACCATATCCGACGTTGCCGCTCGGTTCATCTATATGGACTCGGTAACGCCGGGCTCGTCGCCCAAGAGATGGAGTATCGCTTGCGGCGGATGGGACTGCTCGCGACGACGGCGTTCGATAGTCACAGCATGGTCATGGACGCCTCGATCGCGACGAAAGACGATTTGATTATCGCTTTCTCGAACAGCGGCGAGAGCCGAGAGGTCGTCCAAGCCGTCCAGCTCGCCAAAGAATCAGGCTGTACGACCATCGCCTTCGTCGGCTATCAGCACTCCCCGCTCGCCGAGCTCGTCGACCATCGACTGTTGACGGCCGGCGCGTCGGGCGAGGCGTTCTTGATCAATACACAACTCCCGCTCCTCTTCACGGCAGACGCGGTGACGAAGACGTTGATGGAAACGAATGAAGACTTAAAAGCGCATTATCTAAAAACACTGAAAGCGCTCGATCGACTTAAAGAAAGAAGTGATTAATGATGACCGATTTACCAAGCGGATTGATCGTCTCGTGTCAGGCACTCGAGGATGAACCGCTCCATAGCGATTTCATCATGGGACGGATGGCCATCGCGGCCGTCCAAGGCGGCGCCAAAGGCATCCGTGCTAACTCGGCGAAAGACATCCGTGAAATCAAACAGCAAGTAAACGTCCCGATCATCGGGATCGTCAAACGCGACTATGCGGACAGCGACGTGTTCATCACGGCGACGATGAAGGAAATTGAGGAGTTAGTTGAAGTCGGCGTCGACGTCATCGCCCTCGATGCGACGCAGCGCCCGCGTCCCGGCAAGATGACGCTCCAAGAACTCGTCCACGCCATCCGTTCGATTTATCCGAATCAACTGTTGATGGCCGACTGTGCGACGCTTGAGGATTGTATCGAGGCAGATCGACTCGGCTTCGACTACATCTCGACGACGCTGCACGGCTATACGGCCGAGACGAACGGCTCACTCCTCTTCCACGACGATTTCAAGTTCTTGAAGGACGTGCTCGACCACGTCACGCAACCGGTCGTCGCTGAAGGCAATATTCTAACGCCCGAGATGGCGAAACGCTGTATGGACCTCGGCACCCACGCCGTCGTCGTCGGCGGGGCCATCACGCGGCCGCAACAGATTACGGCACGGTTTGAAGAGGCGATGTCTTCTTCTGTAACACCGAAATAAATACAGCTTATTATTTCTTAGTGATGAGAAAAGCAGCTTCCGTATTTCAATTATCCGGAGCTGCTTTTCATGTGTTTGCTATTTCTTCACCTTATACTTTTTTATTAAACACGTTATCATAATGCCAGTCTAAATAGTGAGTTTGTCCTTCAGAGAATTGATGTTCTTTAAAAGAATTTAAATTGTAAAAAATCACTTCTTCCTCTTTAGTGAACTCCGCTAAATCAACTTTTTCATCGGAATCAAAACTAATGTATCCTTTCTGAAACAATGTTTTATGATGAGAACACATCAATAAATAGTTGTGCTCATCGACAATTTCATACTCTTCACAAAATTCGAACGGGATTATGCTTGTTACAAACAATAAGTCTGGAGAAGATATATCACAACAAACGCATTTCCCATTTGATTTTATTAGTCTTTCTCGCATTGAAGATTTGTCAATTCTATGTTCCATAATCTTATGTAATTCTGCTAAGTCCATTGAATTATCTCTTAGGTTATCCAACATACTTTCTTGATCCTCGGTTAATGAATTAAGTTTATCCCATTCAGCTTTTTGAAATTCATGATACTTTTCTAAAGTCATTGTTTCGAAACCAAGTTTTTCGTAATCACTGATTAATAATCTTTCAGTTTTTATTTCTCTAGTATCTAGTAGTCGGCCGTACGTAACTGCATAAGCCATCGATAATAGATAAACTGGTGGATAGGCATTTCCATCCAAAAAGATTACGTGCTTTTTTGCAACATCATTTTTAGGTATTCCTAAATCATCTATTTTTTTCATGGCTTTTATCAAAGCTTCTTTTTTCAGGTTATACTGTTCTAACATTGAAGTGTTACTCCTTACTCTCTTTTAGTAGTTTAATTTTATTAATTCTAAATTGAAGTGCTTACACAACCAAAAATTATTTTACTCATTTATAATCGATTCTATTATTCGTATATCATGTGTAACATGATATACATGCTCAATATATTTTGGACACTTATTTACTTTCGTTTCATTTTACATACAGTCTAAATAAGGTAGCTTCAGGCAAACTGCTGAAGCTACCCATACCTCTTTAACTTTAAATCAGTAATAGCTATAAGACCGTACGTCACCTTTTGAAAAAGCTTTTAGTAACTTGGTGTTCACGATGTACCAAGATTGATCATTATAGTCATATTCGAGAGAATATCGAAACACACTAGGCTCTGAATCATCAAGCTCTGCGAATTCGTAAGTGTCTTCATCGTAATAATCACCTTGATAAGAGGCTCGCGCTTCAATCGTTGCCTTAAGCGGGTTCGTTTCCTCAATTACAATTGAATCGTAACTATAGTCGAGCCCCAAATAGTCGCCTTCCCAATACCAATTGTTCTTGTCTAAAACTTTATAGTAAGATTTTTGACGATCGAAGTATTCAGAGAAACGAATTTTTGAAAAATAGCTGACGTCTTTGTTCCGATATGCATTCAGCCAATCGCTCGCATTCGTATCAATTGTATCGACAATGTCCTCTTTCACTTCATCACGTACAGGGTCAATTCTCCCTTTTGATGTATCAGACAGCAATTTCCGCTCATCCACTACCCAGTCCCCGCCTTGATTAACAAATGTTAATTGCCACTCAATTCGAGCGCCTTCAGGCTCGTTTCTTAAATACGGTGAGTAAGATAGCGAGGAATAGTCAGTTTTCACTTTTGCGACGACTCGATCTTGACCTACTTCAACTAAATCCCCTTTATGAATTGGAGAAGCTTCGATTTCTCCTTCAAAAATGACATTTGTATCTACCATCTTCGTTAAAGTCGGCTGAAACTCATTTCTAAATTTCGCTGTCGTCATTTCCATATTACTCGTTGAGCGGTTCACTAACGCATATTGGACTTCATAAAAGAAAGAAGGACTCCACTCATTGACGAGTTCGACCGCTTCTTCTTTTTGCCGTTCCTCCATCTCGCGTTTTTCTCGCTCTTCTCGTTCTTTGTCCGCCGCTGCCTCTTTAGCTGCTGCTTCACTCTCTTCCGCTTCCTCATCTACAGCTTCAAGCGGTTCCTCCGTCTCTGAAGACTCATTTGTCGATGCGTCCGTTTCTGATTCGTAGGCGTATTCATCATATCCGGCATCCGAGTTCATCCAATCACTTATCCACATGCCTAGTAGGAGCGTCGCGATAAAACCTACGAGGATCGGCCACTTTCTTTTTTTCTTAAAAGGAATCACTTCCGCCGCCTTTTCATCGATTTCTTGATGAGCAATCGGTTCAGGGGCGGAATGTATGTCTTCTGTTTGATGATTTTCATTTACAGGTGAAGCACCGACTTTGCTACCAATGGCGTCTCGCTCTGCCATAATCTCCTTATAGGCTTCGTCGACAAGGCGGCGTTCTTCCGGATGCGTATCTTTCGGATAACGATTACACAGTTCTCGATAGGACGCTTCCAGTTCATCCTGACTAGAGAGAGGCGTCACATTTAATAATTCATAGGGGTTCATAGTCTCCGCCTTTCTTTACAACGCATTGATAAACCAGTGATTGGCAAAACGAGATTGGATTTCTGCAGCAAGTTGAGCGGAAAATCCATTTTGTTTTCCAGAAGCGACGTAGTAAGAGAAATATGCATCACCTAAGTAATCCGAAGTTGGATACTGCGATTCGAATTGATTCAGTATATCTCTTGATTGGGCACTCGTCTTATATTCAGCCATCAATTTATAGAAGTCGATGGTTTCCTGATTGTATAGACCGATCGGCTCCATATTATCCAACAACTTGACGGCCTCTTCATATCTTCCCTCCGAGTAAGCCGTAAATCCGGACAATCCACCGTCATCCAGTGACGCTTCTTCTTCAGCAACTAACGCAGCGAGCTCTTGCTCGTACTTCGTCTCTAATGACTGAATCGCATCTTCTTTATCTTTCAATTCTTGTTTCAATTTTTCAATTTCTAAAGTGCTAGCCGCACCTTCTGCCTGCGCTTTCTCAACTTGAGAAGCCATCGACAACACATCACCCTGCCCCTCTTGATAAATCCAGTAACCGGCTCCAATCGACAAAAGTAGAGCAGCAGCGACAGGCAAGATAGCCGCTGACTCCTTCCGCTTTTCGACTGGAGCTGTTAAAAGACTTTCCACTTGAGTCCGAAACGGATGTTTTATCGGTAATTGTTGTAACAGATGCTCAACCATTTTCTCGTCATCTTCTAATACAGAGACAGCAAGACGTTGCATTTGAAGCGATTCAGGATAGATTAATTCAGGCAATTTTTTCGAAATCAGATGTGCCTTTGACAAGTCATTGGATAGATGATGTTGGAATTCATCAATCATTGCCATCGCCGATTCGTAATCCGGAAGTGTTCGTTGAAGTACATGGCCTAAATCACTGTCTTCCAAGCCATTTCGCTGGAGTAGCCCATACGCTTGAAACGGTTGGCCTGAGATTGTTAGTCTCGAAGCTTCCTGCAAATAAAATAATGAATACGTCGCACTCGACATGGTAGATTCTCCTTACATCAAGTCAATCAAGACATCTGTCAACTGCATCTCGAGTTGCTCTGCTCGATCAGCGTCATTACTGAACATCGCATCTTTTAACTGTCTCAACAACGTATCAATTTTCTCACGGTCATTTCCGACAGCAGTCTTCAACATTTGCTCAGCCCGGATGATAATTGGCTTCATTCTAGTGTATAACTCGGTTTTCGTGACATCTGTCTCGAGCGTGGCTGCTGCTTCCTGCGTTTCGAAATACGTCATACCACTCTTCGGTTCGACCGTCATCTCTTTCTTGATTCCAAAACCTAGAATCTCCGCGGTCACTTCCAAAATACCGTTCATGTTGTATTTAAAGCCGATCTCGATTTTCACTTCTCCGGCGCGGCGCGGCGGTAATCCTTCGATAATGAGGGGACGATTGCTTAATTGAACGATTCCAGGAGAATGAATCGTTTCCGTGCCTGTATATTTCTCTGATTGATAAATTTCAATCTCAACCATCTCTTGATTATCATGCATCGTGAAATATACTTTGTTTTTCACTGTCGGAATGGTCGTATTTCGTGGGATGATCTCATCGTAATAAGTCGTTGAATCGTGATGCCCCCGTAAAACTCCAGTTCCTAACGAGTAAGGACAAACATCGATGACCATCAATCCGCCGTTCGTATTACGTTTTAACGTCTCATCTTGCGCTTTTAATCCCATTTGTACAGAGGCACCGAGCGCTACAACTTCATCCGGGTTAATATCGACACGAAGTGGACGGCCGTAATATTTTTGAACCGTTTCGCGTACAAGTGGAATTCGAGTCGATCCTCCGACCATGATAACGTCTGTGATGTCTGTTAATTCAAGTTTTGAATCTTTAAGCGCTTCGTTCACCTCATTGATAGTGGATTCGACTGATTTTTTAATCAATGACTCAAATTCTGCACGTGATACGTCTACATTTAAAGAAAGCGGCACATTATTATGAAGTCCAATGAACGGCAATACGGCTGAACCGATCTCTTGTTGTGATAACTGAATTTTCAAGTTTTCAGATGCTTCTTTAATACGAAGGAAAATAGCTTCATAGTCCGGTAGACTTGATAATTCGATTCCTTGATCTTGTTCATATTTTTGAATGATGTATTTTGCGAGCATCTCATCGAAGTCTTTCCCACCGAGGTTATTGTTCCCTGCACTCGCTTTGACTTCGACCATCCCGTCAAACACTTCGACAATCGAAACGTCAAACGTTCCGCCACCTAGGTCATAAACGAGCATCGTTGAGTTTTTATCTAAATTTTCAAATGCGAATGCGATGGCTGCTGCTGTCGGTTCATTGACGAGTCGCTCTACTTTCAATTTTGCAATCTCAGCAGCTTTTTGTGTCGCACGGCGCTGTGTATCGTTAAAATATGCTGGGACAGTAATGATTGCTTCATCTACTTTTTGGCCAGTCCGTTCTTCGGCACTTCGAACTAGATACTCGAGTACACGAGCACCCGCCTCTTCAGGTCGTAACATCTTTCCATTCACGTCAATTTTTGTATCTGTCCCCATCAATCGTTTAGATTCGTTAACGACGCTTTTTGGCATAGATACGGCCATGTTTTTAGCTTGTTTTCCGACCGTTGTATTACCTTTGTCATCGATATAAATCACGGATGGTGTTGTCCGTTGTCCTTCTTTGTTCTCAATGATAACCGGCTTGCCGTCCTTGATATACGAAATGGCCGAGTTCGTTGTCCCTAAATCGATTCCTACTTTAATTCCCATGATGTCTGCTCCTTAGTTAAGTACTGTAATGACTTGCGCTTCTCGAATGACACGGTTTTTCTTTAAATCTTTAAACCCTTTTCGAATTTCGTCGTAGACGACATATTGATCTAATCCATTTGCTTCTGCAGACGGAACTACAGCGACACCTTGCATGAAGGTGGGATCGATTTGCTTTCCAATCGCATGAAGTGCCTCTAAATCAATTTCTCTTAACATGAATTCCATACGTTTTAATTCTTTTGAAGTCGCTGCAAATAACTCTCCGTCTCCATTTGTTCTGAACATCCGAACGAGATGGAACATGCTATCGTATAATTCAATAACTGTACTAATAAATCTTTCGCGGTCGTCAGAGACAGTAACTTCCTCTTCAACCCCAGATGCTTCTAGTACTACTTGTTTGATTTCTTCTGCTGTTTTAAATGTCATTCGTTTTGCTTGTTTTGTCTCATTAATAAGTTGCTCGAGCTTTTCGACAACGTCTTGATCGACGGAAGAGGAACGATGAATAACAGGAGGTGATTGCAGGCTCATCTCCAAATAGTTTTGGCACACTTCTCGCAGTTTTTGCGCAGGAGATAATGATTTCATGTCATTAACTTGTCCTTTCTGACTTAGATAATATGAATATAGTGAAGGTGGGATTAAATTTAAGAGATAACGCATGATTTCATTCTCGAGCTGTGGTTCGAGCTCAATAAGATTTATCGAGACAGAGACAATGTCATTGAAAAATGTGATTTCTGCTCTTTCCACAACTGCTATCGATAGCGCATTTAGTCGACTAGAAGTACTGAAAGGTATTTCTTCAAAAAGATTGTTCTCCAACTTAGGATTAATTGATAATGCTTTCTTCGCTTGCAAATAAAGATTTTCTGATTTTGACGTCACTGTACACACATCTAAAGTAATGCTTTCCAGATGCTTTAGGGTAATATGCGTCGCCTTTTGACTCAGTTGACTGACTGATGAGAAATCAATGATGTAATTTCCTTTGCGATGACTATTGATTCGACCATACATTGAGTTGTAGTAACAATCAGATGAATCATTTGGAATCGACCACATATCTGTTAACTCTTTTACTAGATTGAGGAAAGGTTTTTTTATAAGTTTACGGGACTTTTTTTCTGTAGGGATTTTAGTAGGCTTATCAGTCGTAAAGATGTTGATATTTTTAATGATATTCATCGCTTCCAGTCCCTAATCACCTGACTGACCATATCCTCTGTTATCAGTTGCAAATCAGTTGAGGCATGCGTCACAGAATGAACCGCTTTACGCATAATCAAAGCTTCCACAAAATTTCGAACGAGACGTCCGTTGCCTTGATGGCCTCTCTCTAAAAATAAAAGCATCTTATTCTTAGCTCGGTCCTCGAGCACGTATTGGGACTGTCCCAATTGAAGCTCAGCAATTTGCATCAGCTCGTCCACATCGTAATCTGGAAAATCAAAATAACGGGTAAAGCGCGATTCAAGACCAGGGTTAATCTTAATCAATTCCTTCATTTCGTGTCGGTACCCTGCCAAAATAATGACGAATTGGTCGCGTTTGTCTTCCATCCCTTTTACAAGTGTATCGATTGCTTCCTTTCCAAAATCAGTGTCTCCACCTCTAGCCAACGAATAGGCTTCATCGATAAAGAGGACACCACCTTGTGCCAGGTTAATTTGCTTTTGAGTCTTCACGGCTGTCTGGCCCACATATTCTGCGACCAAATCTTGCCGCGATACTTCAACCATATGCCCACTACTCAGCAGCCCCATCGCTTTCAACAAACGGCCAACTAGACGAGCGATGGTCGTTTTCCCTGTCCCAGGGTTTCCTGAATAGACGGTATGCAAGGTGAGCGGTTGCGTCTTGAAACCTGCTTGTTTTCTCAGCTTGCTAAATTCAATCCAATCCAACAAGTCATAAATCTCTTGTTTGATTGAACCTAATCCAATCATTTGCTCCAGTTCTTTCAAAATTGATTCTTTTGTATCTTTTTTCTGTTGATCGAAATGCTCAATTTTTTCAATCGCGCGGATTGTGAGATGTAGCCACTCTAATGTTTTCTGAACGTCTACATTCAATTTGGACGCCAATTCTGAGACTTTATAGACGCGCTGTAACGTGTCATACAAATCCTTTAAATCTGAAGCACTGCTTAGTTCGACGTCATCGCCGACACGGATACCTTTTTCAGCCAACGCAGCTTGGACATATTTCATCGCCACATCACCGTCTAAACTGAGATAAAAACTATTCAAATACGTAAGTGGAGTGCGTACAATTTCAAGATCCCCTGCTTTTTCAACAAGCCGACTATAGTCGCGATCCATTCGTTCATCTAATGTATGTATGCTCTTCTTAACTTTGATTCGCAACAAGCGGATCATCGCATCCTCAATATCATTGTCTTCGTACTGGGAAAGGTTTTGATTAATAGATTTTGACATCCATTCATAAGCTGAAATTTGGTTGCCCATCTCCTCACCTCCAGTCCGTGTGTTCGAAACAAATATCGTACTTTTTCTTTAAAAACTGATACGTTTTTGGATAAAGTAATTTGAATTTCATCACGTAAGCTCTATTGATTTCGTCCTCATTCAACCACCCTTCTAAGAATACAAAATCGTTCACATGATTCTCGTCTTCTTCAGCAGTTCCTTTGATTTCTTTGATGTACGTGTAAGCTGGATAGAAAAATTCTAACGGAATATTTTGAGCTTGATAGGCTACGTCCATCTCCTCTCGAACGCCCCCTAGTTCGCGAACCGCATCTAAGTAATCGGGATCAATGCCATCTAAACGAATCCAATCTGCGCATTCATCTAATAAAATTTGCATCGCGTCGTGCCGCTCATATTCTTCTGCACGGATACACATCCCAGTCAAATAGTCACGTGCTTGAGCGTCTTCTTCTTTGCTAAAACGATTTTTGAGCCAGAGAAGTGGCAACTCATAATCTTCACGTCGTCCAAAGAAAATCGTACATTCCATCCACTCTTTCCACACCATCATTCGTCGTTCTTTGTGAGCTAACATCCATTTTTCAAAACGGACTTTAGACTCGTTGTACTGTTTCGCTTGCATTAAGAGACGGCCATATGCAAGAAGCGTATCTAGAACTTCTTCGTTTTGCTCGAATACGATTAATTTGAATTGACGGATTGCTTCATCATATTTCGAAACAGACCTTAAATTGTATGCATAGTATTCTCGCAATTGAGCGGAGAGACTATTGGAACGCTCTAGACGTTTAGCTAAATCGATTGCCTCCTCAAATCGGTTTAAGAAATAGCAGGATTGTAGGACCACTACCGCCACGCGTTCGGATTGATCGGCAAATGGTACTAGCGTCTCGACGTCTCTCCAGATCACCTCATTTGGAGCTGTGTCAATTTTTGATTCAAGTAACTCTAACAAGTTGAGTCGTCGATCACCTAACGCCAAACCTTCGTCGTACGATTTACGATTTGTGGGATCGATTAGTATCTCGTAAACAGCTCGGATTTGCATGAACATTTCGGGATCTGTCTCGTTTTGATGGCTCTGCATTTTCTTACGATAGGCCCTTTTGATTTCGTCTTGCGTAGCGGACTGACTCACATCTAGCATTTCATAATGATTCATCTGTTAATCCTCAAATCTGCTATATTTTTGTGATTATGGACCTATATAAAAAAATAGTGCTTTTATAATGTTCTCTACTTCATTTATAGTATAAATAAAAGGAAAAGTAACTATTTTTTACCTTATATTTTACAAATAATAAAATTTTTATACCTATTTACCCAATTTTAAATTTTCTAGTAGACAGGATGAAGTTTATGAACTATTACGAGCTGTTAGGCGTGAAAGAAACAGCCTCAAAAGAAGAAATTAAACGAGCTTACGTAATCAAAGCTCAGACAAATGATAATCAACCTTCACAAGTAATGAAGCAGGCTTTACTCACTTTGACTGATCCATTGTCTCGTATTCAATACGATCGTACCTTGACATCAACACAATCGACTTCGAGCGTCATCTCACTAGAAAAATTAAGAGCAATGAATTACTATGACCGTCTAAAAATCAATGTGTACGCGAATCAAGAAACCGTTAAAAAATCATATTATGAGCAAATTAAAGTTTTCTCAAACGAACTTTATCCTGACCATTTCATTCTTGTTCGAGAGGCGTATGAAGTATTATCTAATCCGACTGAACGAAAAAAATATTCAGCACAATTGGATCGAGAACAATCCACTCAATCTGCAACCCAAAATCAGAGCAATCGTTCATCTCATCAAATCCCATCAATCCCTTTGGCAAAATTGAAATCGATGAACTATTTTGACCGATTGAATGTAAATCCTTATGCAGCACAAGAAAAAATAAAAGAAAGTTACTATGCACAAGTTAAGCGATTCAATAACGAGACATTCCCTGAGCACTTTCTTTTAATTAAAGAAGCCTACGAATATTTATCTGATCCGACACAGCGCAGAGAGTATCTCATCCAGTTAAATTTGTCTTCATCTAATCAAAATCCGACACATCAAGAAATTGAAACAATTCCCGACCACTACTCTTCCCCTGTTTATACAGAGGAAAGTTCTGGCCATCCTACACTAGGATGGATCATCGCTATCTTAGGCTCATTTATGTTCACACCAGTCATCGCTATTCCTTTAGGCATAGCTGTTGGAATGGGTTTTGCACGTGCTTTTAAGGCTGTCGGCACATTGATTGTTATCGGAATTATACTTTTATTCTTGATTGCTTTATTTAGTTAGTAATAAAACGCAGGTCGACATGATGTCGACCTCAGATTGTTGACTAACAGAATGTTTTCGCTCATCCTCTTGGCGCCTCCGCTTTCCTAGGGGCGAGCAGGGAGCCGCATCGCGACGTTGTCGCTGCTGGGTCTCCCTCCGCTCGCTGATCCCTCAGGAGTCTCCGGCGCCGTCGGATGAGCGCCGTGAGAGGCCGCCCCTGGGTGGCCTCTCG
>NZ_SJUP01000024.1:0-8094 GCF_004337025.1 Exiguobacterium sp. SL-10
CCATCAACTTCCCCCCGAAGGGTTCGGATGATTTCCTGCGCTCGACTTGCATGTATTAGGCACGCCGCCAGCGTTCGTCCTGAGCCAGGATCAAACTCTCCAAAGAATTTGATATAGCTCTTTAAAAATGACGAAGCTTGCGCTTCATTCAAAAATTGTAAAACTTTTTTTGCCTCATCGTTCAGTTTTCAAAGTTCGTCTGCCGCTCTTGGCGACTTCATTAATTTATCACGTTGTCTATCTCCGCGTCAACAACTTTTTTCACAAATTGTTTTACTGAAATAATCTTTCGCCGTGACAACGTTTATAACTATAATCTCTATTTACCACTTCGTCAATAGAAATATTACAAAAAAAAAATAAAAAAGGTTGAACCTCCGCGATGAGGCTCAACGCTTCAATCTTTTGCTAGCGGCACATAGCCCGTCCGCTCTACCAATGTCTGCCCTTCTTCAGATGTCATCCAATCTAAAAACGGCTTGTCTGTTTCATAATGCCCTTCTGACGTGATGGCTTGAACTACCCCCACCTACGCTTCGCTTAGAGGTGGAAGATTCCTGAGTTATTCGACCTAACAGTCGAAACCTGATCAGGCTAGCCCCGTCGTCCCGACGGTTGAAGATGCTAAGATTCGTTCAGCCTCTCGTTTGATGTTCAGTCCTGCGTTCACATCGCGTCGTGGTGGACGCCGCAGCCCAGGCATACCCATTCGCGCCATCCAGACGCGGCAACTCCGAATCTAGTTTAAACGTAGAAGCACCGTTCAGTTGCACTAAATCCGATTCTCCTTTGAACGGTTGATTGTCCAACAACTCGACGCCGCGTTCTTCAATCCGCAAACCTTCTGTGTACACATAGTACCCTTTCACTGAACCGAAGAACACGACTCCAATCGCGGTACTAATTAATCCGACTCGTCTAATTTTCTCCTTCGTTAACGAAGAGAAGTCATATAGCGCCATAATGACAATGAATAAGCCGGCTACGTACCAAATTGTCCAAAGAATCGGGCGTCCCCCTGCAATCGGGTCACCCATCGTAAAGAGTGCTGCAAAGACTGATATAACTGCGGTCGAAAGAACGGTCAACACACTACCTAATATAAACTTGACGATCTGCATTGGATTCAACTACCCCATTTGCTTCTATGATAGTCAAGCAATCTCATAAGCGATCGCTTCGACACCGACACCTTTGGTCGGCCGGGCGACTGACCGAACATATCCTTTGCGGACGAGGAAACCGACAATGCTGCCGAGGTCGACTTTCAATGCTTGCAAGTTGGGGTGTTCCATTAATTCGGAGAACGGCCACGGTTCATCCCGTAGTTGCATCGTTTGTAATAGAAGGAGTGTGCCGGGCAACACTTTCGATTGAATCAAATGTTCAATCCCGATGATCACCAAATGAATCCGCTGTTCAAGCGACTCTTGTCCGCTCACTAATTCTTCGTGAAGCTTGTATATTTCCAAATCGAGTGTGCGCACTTGCTTCCACAACACGATTTCAGGATGGATTCCGGCTTCTAAAACCGATAAGCGCGCTAAATGGGTCAAAGCGTGATGAATTTGCGTGAAGGCATCTTGATGCTCCCCTTGTAAAAACAGGCTTCGTCCATCTTCAAAACGTCGCAACAACTTCGCAAAAGCAAGCGACAGCTGAAGACGTTGCTCTTCGTTCGAGAAATTACGGAGACGCTGTCGAAGGTCGAGTAAAAACGTATTCCGTTCGAACAACACCATACCATCTTCAATCCAGTGGATGGCTCGGCGGTTCTCGTTCATTATAATCCAACGATCCATCATCAAATCACTCACGAGATGAAGAATGATTTTCTCTTGCCCGACTTGATAATGTTTCACTGTCCAGAACGGTTCTTCCCTTGCTTCAATCACAATCAACAGCCGGTCGGATTGATCGGTCAAAGGATCTCTCGGCCGTTTCTTCTTCACCTCAATGATGCCAAGCGTCGTCTTCAAGGCCGCATATTCCGAATAGATCGTTCGCGTCGCATACTCCATAGTCACCTTGATACCTTCTTTCTATAATGATGGACCACAATCGTCCATCCAATAATCTGATACGAAAATGATTCGCCTTCTTTATAAAATTCTCCTGCCCGCGATTGTATGAACTTCTCAGGTCCGTGCAGATAAGCTATAGTAAAGACAGACATGGAGGGATTACGAAATGAAAAAACGGGGGAATAAAATCAACCGCGCTCGAAACCTTGCGTTGTTGCTCGTCTTTGCGGGAATCGGGGTCATGTATCTCGGCCTATTGGCGAAAAGCATCACATGGCTGATGATTATTTTCATGTTGCTCGGCTTTGTGATGGTGTTATCGAGTTCAGCGCTCTACTTCATTATTGGGATGGCATCCACGAAAGCCATCGTCGTCACTTGCCCGAATTGTGAGAAACAGACAAAGATGCTCGGTCGGGTCGACTTATGTATGCATTGCGACGAACCACTCACAATCGATCAATCGCTCGAAGGTAAAGAGTTCGACGAAAAATATAATAAACGCCAAACACATTCACACGAATAAAAAAACATCCTCACAGCGAGGATGTTTTTTAATGTTTATGCGCTTGTTCAGTTTGGCAAGTAGGGCACGTCCCGTATACTTCGAGACGGTGACGATCGACTTTGAACCCTGTCAATTGAGACGCGACCGATTCGATTTCATCGAGGACCGGATAGTTGAAATCGACGACTTTTCCACATGCATCACAAATGATGTGATAGTGGCGCGACGTCACGAAATCAAAACGACTCGAAGCGTCCCCGTAGTTCATCTCTTGGACGAGTCCGACTTCTTTAAAGACGCGTAAGTTGTTGTAGACGGTAGCGACACTCATGTTCGGGAACCTAGCCGAAAGTGCCTTATAAATGTCATCCGCTGTCGGGTGACTGTGCTCCGTGACGAGGTACTCCAAAATGGCCTGGCGCTGAGGCGTCATTCTGACTCCATGTTCTCGGAGCGACTGAACAGCATGGTCAAGCATTTCGCTTCCCACGTCAATCCCTCATTTCTTCTATAGAATTCATGCGAAATGTTAGTTAGAATTAACCTATTTCTTACATAGTAATCTTTATAAATAGTGTACTGATTTCTTGAACCGTCGTCAAACGTTGAGCTTAAGCGGTTGACGGCTGTGATACAATAAATGCGAATTTGTAAAAGGAGGCAATACATATGGCAACACCATCTACACGTGACAAATCAGACATTTTGTATAGCGACGCCTTGACGCATATCGTCGGCGGGGTCAACAGCCCTTCCCGTTCATTCAAGGCAGTCGGCGGCGGTGCACCCGTCTATATGGAGCGAGGAGACGGCGCCTATTTCTATGACGTCGACGGCAATCGCTATATCGACTATTTGGCGGCGTATGGTCCGATTATCACCGGTCACGCCCACCCGCATATCCATAACGCGTTAATCGAGGCATCGTCAAAAGGGCTTCTCTATGGAACACCGCACGCACTCGAAGTCGAGTTCGCGAAAAAATTAAAAGCTGCCATCCCGTCAATGGATAAAGTCCGGTTCACGAATTCAGGGACCGAAGCGGTCATGACGACCGTTCGCGTCGCCCGCGCCTATACCGGCCGTGAGCTCGTCGTCAAATTCAGCGGTTGCTATCACGGTCACTCGGACTTGATGCTTATCGCGGCAGGTAGCGGACCGGCTACACTCGGGTCGCCCGACTCAGCCGGCGTCACACGGGCTACGGCGAAAGAAGTGATCACCGTACCGTTCAATGACGTCGATGCGTTCCGCGACATGATGCGCGAATGGGGAAGTCAAATCGCCTGCGTCCTCGTCGAACCAATCGTCGGGAATTTCGGGATCGTCGAACCGAAACCAGGATTCCTGCAGGCCGTCAATGACATCACGCATGAACATGGCGCGCTCGTCATTTACGATGAAGTCATTACAGCATTCCGTTTCACGTACGGAAGCGCCCAGCAAGTATATGGGATTGAGCCGGATATGACCGCACTCGGGAAAATCATCGGTGGCGGACTTCCAATCGGCGCTTACGGTGGAAAAGCTGAAATTATGGAAACGGTCGCCCCACTCGGCCCAGCCTATCAGGCCGGAACGATGGCCGGCAACCCGGCGTCGATGGCAACAGGTCTCGCCTGTCTAGAGGTACTCGAGCAACCGGGCGTTTATGAAAAGCTTGACGCACTCGGCGCCCAACTCGAAGCAGGGATTCGCGAAGCCGCCGAAGCACACGGTGTGACCATCACGTTGAACCGCTTAAAAGGCGCACTCACGGTTTACTTCACAGATGAGATTGTGACCGATTACGAGGGCGCCGAAAAGTCGGACGGCGAAGTGTTCGGCCGCTTCTTCAAATTGATGCTCGAGAACGGTGTCAATTTGGCACCTTCGAAATACGAAGCTTGGTTCTTGACGACCGAGCATACTGAACAAGATATCGAAGAGACGATTGTCGCGGTAAACCGCGCGTTCGCCCAACTATAAGCAAAAGGAGATGCCGCGGCATCTCCTTTTCGTTTACACCGAATGCCGAATCCATAGCTGGTCGTAACGGGGGTGTCCGAACACATCGACAGGAACCTCGCCAAGAAAACTCGGGAAACGCCGCTCTCGCGCAACGTGATACAGCGGAATGACGAGCGCCGACTCCGTCAGATGGCGTTCCACTTCCCGATGGAGCAATGGCCAAGCGCTCATATCAGTCTGACGATAGCGGTCCATCATCGTTCGCAGCTCGGTTTCATGCGCGACAAGCTTGCCGACGAGTGACAGTTCACTCGTCAAAAAAGCGAGAAACGCCAAATCGAGATCTTCACTCATCATCTCCCCGCACAAAATCAAGTCGGCCCGGCGAAGCGTCTCCTCTTGCAACAAACAGCCGAGCGTATACGTCTCGGTCTCGACGGTAAAGCCGGCGGTACGTAACTGTGCCGCAATAAGCATCGCATCTTCTGTCGCCACATCGAAAGGCAAGTGCAACAACCGGAGCGGACGACGCAAACTTCCCGCTGCCTTTGGCCGTGGCAACGGTCGACTCGTCTCCGGGAAAAAGCCATGGGCCACTTGATGACGTTCTCCTCCTAATTCAACGAACGCTTTTTTGTCAATCGCCTGTTGAATCGCAAGTCGTGTTTCCACATCATCTTTGAGCCAAGAGTGTTGCAAGTTGAACATGAGGTAACGCGCCCCGGCCTCGGCAATCCATTTGACGAGGCTCTGCTCATCACCGTCGCTCCACTTGGCATAATCCATTTCCGAGAACGTGACGAATTCGACCACGTCTAATGATGGTCGCGGCCGTAGCCCACGCTCGAACGCTCGCAACCGAACGACGTCATCAGATTGTTTCTCCAATTTGAAAGGCCCTGTCCCGACAACCCCTTCCGCCCCTTCATACGTGATGGATGCCGGCGTCTGAGCAAGCAACCGTTCGATGTAGGCCCTGTGCGCTTTCGTATGGATGTCGACCACGTAAGGTGCCGGAGACTCGAGCCGTTCGATTGGCGCGAACAACCATACTTGTTTACCGCGCGCTAATAATCGATTCAACGAGTACACGACGTCTTTGGCCGCTAACGTCATCCCATTGTGGAACGTGACACCTTTACGGATGTAACATCGAAACCCGAACGGTGTGTCTTCGATATGGTGGGCTAGGGACGGTTGAACCATAGTGCCGTCCCATTCGAACAGACGATCGAAGACGTGTCTCGACAAGGATGCTTCCATCGCGATATGGATGTCGAGCGGGTCGAGGGATTCAAGCGTCCGGGTGCGCGGAAACACAAATCGGTCTTCTTCCGTCTGTTCGAAACCGAAACGGCTCCAAACCCGGGCTTGAATCAATTCACGCAACGCAGGTGGCCAATCCCATTCCAACCACTTGGCCGCATCCGCCATCGAGGCTGTCGAGAAGGAAGTGTCAACCCACCCGCTGAGCGTCCGAGCAAAGTCCGGCTGAAAGCGGAGCACAGATTCATGACCGCGTCCTTTCCCGGCCTGATACTCCACTAAGCCCAATGATTGCCACACTTTGATATCGCGCTTTACTTGTTTCTCGCTATAGCCGACCGCCTCGACCGCTTCCCGTAACGTCACTTCCCCTTTGCCCGTCTCCACCGCATGGCGATAAATGGCCACTAGTTTCGCATTCATATCGTTCCCCCTAAAAGTGGACATGTCTAAATAATTTGTCTCTTTTTACCAAGTGTAGTCCACGTTTAAAGTAGTGACAAGGAGGTGCTCACGTGAAATTCAAAGATTTTCCAACCAACGTCCGACTTCGACTCGTCTGCGGCTTTTTCATCCGCATCGTCGGCTCGGCCATCTTTCCATTCATGGCTTTATACTTTTCAGAAGAACTCGGCAAAATCGCTGCCGGGATCATCATGACGTCATTCGTCATCGTCGGGTATGTCACTGGCTTGTTCGGTGGGTACTTCTCGGATCGCTTTAATCGAAAGCAAGTCTTACAAATCGGCCAATTCGTTCAAATCCTTTGCTTCATCGGGATGACGGTGGCGATTCACCCATCCAACAATTGGGCACTCGCCGTGGCCATTCTCTACTTCGGTCACGCGGTCGCCAACGGGTTGAACTACCCGGCCTTAGAGGCGATCGTCATCGATTCGATGGAAGAATCGAATCGAAAAGCGATCTATGTATATGACTATTGGCTCGTCAACTTGGCCATCGCTGGCGGTGTCATGCTCGGCGGTGCCTTCTATCGCGACTTCCGCTTCGGCTTGTTCGTCGGGATGACGCTCGTCTTGATGATCACGACAATCATCTTACAGCGCTATCTCGTTGATTCGCATCAAGGTAACCGGTCGACGCCGGCCAATCCGATTGTCGGCGTGATTCAAAACTACCGGATCGCCCTCAATGACCGACGCTGGATGTTGTTCGTGCTCGGCAGCATGCTCGTCTTCTCGACCGAATTCCATATGGCGAACTATATCGGTGTTCATTTAGCGGAATCGTTCCAACAGCGCTCGATCATTGGGGTCCCGTTCGACGGGGTCCGGATGATGGCGTTCATGCAACTCGAGAATACACTACTCGTCGTCGCCATCACGTTCGCCGTCACCGCCTTTGTGAAACGATATCGTGAGAAATACGTGTTCTTCATCGGCTTGTCGCTCTATATCACGGCGTACGCTGCCATCACGTCGATGAACTCGTTCCTGATTCTCGCCGTCTTGGCCGTCGTGTTCACGGTCGGCGAGTTGTTGTACTCGCCGATTCGCCAAGTGAAGCAAGTCGACCTGCTCGACCCAGAGCGCCGCGCCTCATATCTCGCTTTTGGGGGACTCACATTCCATGGGGCCAAACTCGTGGCCGCGGCCGGCATCGTCGTCGGGGCGTTCATCGGCCCCGTGTTCATGAGTGGCTATATCTTCTTGTTCGGGGCGCTCGGTGCCTACCTCTACTACATCTCACTTTATAAGATGGAATCGGTGCGTCAGCTCGCCGCCTGACGTTTGAACCGACCCTGGAACGGAAACAGGCAAGAGTGAAGGAGGCGTATGGTATGCCAGCCATTGTATTATTTGATGGAGATTGTAACTTTTGCGACGCCAGTGTCCAGTTCATCTTGAACCGGGACACGACAGGGAATTTTCATTTCGCCTCGCTTCAAGGCGAGGCTGGTCAAACTTTGCGCGAACGTCATCGGATCAACGACTCGGTCGACAGCATCGTGTTGATTCGTGAGGGTGTCCCGTACATTAAATCCGACGCGGCGGTCCGCATCGCTGAAGGATTGGATGGGAACTGGCGTTGGCTCCGGTTTGTTAGATTCGTCCCAAAACCGATTCGTGATTTCGGCTATGACGTAATCGCTAAACATCGTTATGAATGGTTCGGTCAAAAACAGACGTGTAAACTGCCGACACCGGAAGAACGAAGCCGGTTTCTCGATCAACAATCAAAACCGCCGACTCAATGAGGAGGGCACTGAAAAACCTCCGCTCTATCCGAGCGTGGACAGAAAAAAGAGCGATTGGACCGACTCAAGTCGGGACGATCGCTCTTTTTCCTTGCCCTCATCCTGTATTTTCTTTTCGAAGGACGATG
>NZ_SJUP01000025.1:0-3007 GCF_004337025.1 Exiguobacterium sp. SL-10
TTAGACTAGATCAAAGCCTCGACCGATTAGTATCATTCAGCTCCACACGTCGCCGTGCTTCCACCCATGACCTATCTACCTCATCGTCTCTGAGGGGTCTTTCTTGATTGCTCAAAGGGAAATCTCATCTCGGAGGGGGCTTCATGCTTAGATGCTTTCAGCACTTATCCCGTCCGCACGTAGCTACCCAGCGATGCTCCTGGCGGAACAACTGGTACACCAGCGGTGCGTCCATCCCGGTCCTCTCGTACTAAGGACAGCTCTCCTCAAATTTCCTGCGCCCACGACGGATAGGGACCGAACTGTCTCACGACGTTCTGAACCCAGCTCGCGTACCGCTTTAATGGGCGAACAGCCCAACCCTTGGGACCTACTCCAGCCCCAGGATGCGATGAGCCGACATCGAGGTGCCAAACCTCCCCGTCGATGTGGACTCTTGGGGGAGATCAGCCTGTTATCCCCAGGGTAGCTTTTATCCGTTGAGCGATGGCCCTTCCATGCGGAACCACCGGATCACTAAGCCCGACTTTCGTCCCTGCTCGACTTGTAGGTCTCGCAGTCAAGCTCCCTTCTGCCTTTGCACTCTTCGAATGATTTCCAACCATTCTGAGGGAACCTTTGGGCGCCTCCGTTACTGTTTAGGAGGCGACCGCCCCAGTCAAACTACCCACCTGACACGGTCCTCCAGCCGGATCACGGCTGCGAGTTAGAGACTCTATACGCAAAGGGTGGTATCCCAAGGGTGTCTCCACCGAAGCTGGCGCTCCGGCTTCACAAACTCCCACCTATCCTGTACATCGCGTACAAAGCCTCAATATCAGGCTGTAGTAAAGCTCCATGGGGTCTTTCCGTCCTGTCGCGGGTAACCTGCATCTTCACAGGTACTATGATTTCACCGGGTCTCTCGTTGAGACAGTGCCCAAATCGTTACGCCTTTCGTGCGGGTCGGAACTTACCCGACAAGGAATTTCGCTACCTTAGGACCGTTATAGTTACGGCCGCCGTTTACTGGGGCTTCGGTTCAGTGCTTCTCTTGCGATGACACATCCCCTTAACCTTCCAGCACCGGGCAGGCGTCAGCCCCTATACTTCATCTTGCGATTTAGCAGAGACCTGTGTTTTTGCTAAACAGTCGTTTGGGCCTATTCACTGCGGCTTATGTTGCCATAAGCGTCCCTTCTCCCGAAGTTACGGGACCATTTTGCCGAGTTCCTTAACGAGAGTTATCCCGCGCGTCTTAGAATTCTCATCTCGCCTACCTGTGTCGGTTTACGGTACTGGCGCCGACCTCCTTACTAGAGGCTTTTCTTGGCAGCGTGAAATCCGGTACTTCGCCCTACGGGCTCCACATCACAGCTCAGCCTTGTGTGTCGGGCGGATTTGCCAACCCGACGGCCTCGCTGCTTGTCCGTGCACTTCCAGTCGCACGGTTACCTTATCCTTCTGCGTCCCCCCATCGTTCAAACGGTGGTACGGCGGTACAGGAATATCAACCTGTTGTCCATCGCCTACGCCTTTCGGCCTCGGCTTAGGTCCAGACTAACCCTGAGCGGACGAGCCTTCCTCAGGAAACCTTGGGCTTTCGACGGAGGGGATTCTCACCCCTCTTTTCGCTACTCACACCGGCATTCTCACTTCCAAGCGCTCCACGGCTCCTCACGATACCGCTTCACTGCTGCTTGGAACGCTCCCCTACCATCCCTTACGGGATCCATAGCTTCGGTGGTATGTTTAGCCCCGTTACATTTTCGGCGCGGCGTCACTCGACTAGTGAGCTATTACGCACTCTTTGAATGATGGCTGCTTCTAAGCCAACATCCTAGTTGTCTGTGCAACGCCACATCCTTTTCCACTTAACATACACTTGGGGACCTTAGCTGATGGTCTGGGCTGTTTCCCTTTCGACTACGGATCTTATCACTCGCAGTCTGACTCCCGAGTACAAGTTGCCGGCATTCGGAGTTTGACTGAATTCGGTAACCCTGTGGGGGCCCCTAGTCCAATCAGTGCTCTACCTCCGGAACTCTTCACCTCGAGGCTAGCCCTAAAGCTATTTCGGGGAGAACCAGCTATCTCCAGGTTCGATTGGCATTTCACCGCTACCCACACCTCATCCCCGCACTTTTCAACGTGCGTGGGTTCGGACCTCCAGTCAGTGTTACCTGACCTTCATCCTGGACATGGGTAGATCACCTGGTTTCGGGTCTACGACGACGGACTGATGCGCCCTATTCAGACTCGCTTTCGCTGCGGCTCCGCCTCATCGGCTTAACCTCGCCCGCCATCGTAACTCGCCGGTTCATTCTACAAAAGGCACGCCATCACCCGTTAACGGGCTCTGACTACTTGTAGGCATACGGTTTCAGGATCTGTTTCACTCCCCTTCCGGGGTGCTTTTCACCTTTCCCTCACGGTACTGGTTCACTATCGGTCACTAGGAAGTATTTAGCCTTGGGAGATGGTCCTCCCGGATTCCGACGGGGTTTCACGTGTCCCGCCGTACTCAGGATCCACTCTGGAGGGGATAAGATTTCAGCTACAGGGCCGTCACCTTCTCTGGCCGACCTTTCCAGGTCGTTCACCTATCCTATCCCTTTGTAACTCCGTATAGAGTGTCCTACAACCCCAGGAAGCATGCTTCCTGGTTTGGGCTGTTCCCGTTTCGCTCGCCGCTACTCAGGGAATCGAATTTTCTTTCTCTTCCTCCGGGTACTTAGATGTTTCAGTTCCCCGGGTTTGCCTCACGCCGTGCTATGTATTCACACGGGTGTCCCGCCAGTCTCCCGGCGGTGGGTTCCCCCATTCGGATACCCCTGGATCAACGTGTACTTACCACTCCCCAGGGCATTTCGCTGTTCGTCGCGTCCTTCATCGGCTCCTAGTGCCAAGGCATCCACCGTACGCCCTTTCTACCTTGATCTAGCGTCTAAGACACACGGTCCTCACGGACCATATGTGAAATTAATTGGTTTGATGTCTTGATGAATCTTCAGTTTTCAAGGAACAA
>NZ_SJUP01000026.1:0-2474 GCF_004337025.1 Exiguobacterium sp. SL-10
TGTAGACGTCAAGTTGATTTTGACACTTTTTGCTCGTTTGCCTTTTACACTTCTGCCGAAAACAATGATTTCCGGTTCCTCATCCGATGACTGTCGTCATCACTATGTATGATTTCGACGCGATGGAGTAAACGGTCCAGTATCGCAGTCGTGATGCCCTGGTCTCCGATCAATTCGCCCCATTGGTCGGGGCTTTTGTTCGAGGTCAGGATGATCGAGCTGCGCTCATAAAGGTGGTTGACGAGATGGAAGAAGAGATTGGCTTCTCGTTGGTCCATGGCCATGTACATCAGGTCATCGATAATGACCAGGTCCGAATCTCGCAACCTTTTTAACTGGATCTTCGACTTACTTGAGAACTCTTCACTTTTTAATAGTTGGACGAGTTCGCCCATCGTGACGAAATATACCTTGAACCCGTGGTTGACCGCCTCGATTCCTAGCCCCACAGCCAAAAACGTCTTTCCGACGCCCGGAGGGCCCAAGAGGATCAGATTGTACTGTTGTTCGAGCCAGTTGAGCTGTTTCAACTGCTTCAGCTGTCGGGCGGTCAGTGCGGTCTGTTCCTCTAAGTTGAACTCCGAGAGGGGTTTGATGAACGGGAATCGGGCCCACTTCATTCGTCTCTCCAAACTTTTCGCGTCTCGTTTGGCACGTTCATGGTTCGTGATGGCACTTAGAAATTCGATATACGTCCAGGAGGCCATTTCGGCCTCTCTCAAAATCTGCGGGAGGGCGTCAGCCGTCTCGGCGAGACGAAGCTGCCGAAAGTCCTGTTGTAGCTCGGAAACGCTTTGACTCATTTTGCCGTCACCCCTTTCAGGATGTCGGTGTAGGCTTGGATCGGCCTCGTTGCGACTTGTATCCCGGATTTCTTCGGACGTTCGGTATCGGGTTTTGGATCATGCCCATCGTCCGAGAGGATCGCGAGATAGTGGACCACGTCTCGGAAATCGTTGGCGCTGAACAGACTCTCTTGCGAACACTTTTCCAGTGCCGTCGTTAAGTGATTGGGGTACATGGTCGCGACGTCCCTGATGATGTTGAACTGGTCACGTCGGTATCTCGGGTAACGCCTTGAGAGCTCACCCAGATAATCGGACGCGGCCTCTCTGTCCTCGAAATAGGCGAGGACTTGTTGCTTCAGTTCTTCGATTCCTTTGGAACGATCCCGAAGGTGGTCACGGTTTTGAATCAGTTTTCCGCTCTCTTTGCTGATCCGGTGATCTGCGATCACGTTCCCCTCGGGAGACTCGCGGATCAATAATCGATCCTGATCGGTCACCTCGACGAATACCACCTTTTTCTTGGCCGATGAGTAGGTCCCGATTGGGACGGTGTAGCGGTTTGAGCGATAACGGATTGTGTTGTCCTTGCCGACGTTCCTTGCTATACTTTCCATATGGATACTTTCGAAAGAGAGTAGCGATAAGACCGGTTGTAAGTGTTGTTTTTCGACGGAGAACACTTCAGCTGGTCTTTTTTTCGTTGTCTGATGGACGTTATGATTTCCTGTCCTCTCCAACCATCTCATGGAACGGTCGTTCCAATCCTCGATATGCCGGTACACTCGGCTGTCCGCAAAATTCCGTTTGATGTACTTCACGACGTTCTCGATCATCCCCTTCGACTCCGGGTCGGCCCTGCGACATAGATGGATTCTGAACTTCCGTTCGTTCACATAGGCTTGAAACTCATTGGTCAATAGGACGTCACCTGCGTTCTCGTTGATTGCGATGAGGTGATCCTGGTCGTAGACGATTTCAGAAGGGCGCCCACCATAGAAGTGGAACGCATTTTCATGGCAGTGAATGGTGTCCTTGGTGGTGAACGGACGTTCTCTCCATTCCACATACTTCATCCGAGAGTGCGCAAGTACGAACGCGATGAAATAAAGCTTTATCGTTTTCCCGTCTTTAGTCCGTTGTCTGGTCTCACCCCAGTCCACCTGTACTTGCTTGCCCATCGGTTGTTCAGGGATGGCCTCGTAATGGCGGACGATCCTTTTCTTTTCAATCTGATAGACTTCTCGGATTTCCTTCACGTATGTCCTGACCGTGCTCGACCCGACCGAGAGGTCGGGATATCTTTCAAGTAACCAGTCATGTACTTGTGCGCTGCTCAAATGCGGATACTCCTCCAACCATGCAATGATCCAGTCCCGATATGTGTCGAGTTTCTTCTTTCGTGAACAGACTTTTCCGTCAAATTCATGTAGGGCGTCTTCATACGTCATATTCAGGTACTTATATACCGTCGGTCTTGATACCTTCAGCGCTGTGGCGATTTGAGCCACTTTGATGTTTTGCTGATACATTTGATGAATCTTGATGTGTAGCACTAACTTTTCCTCCAAATCCATTCCCTCCAGATAAAATAGCCTCAACTACTCTATCGGAGTTCTGTTCTGATTCTTCGGCAATAGTGTAAAATCGTATCGAGCAAAAACTGTCAATTTTATTCTAGCGTTCACA
>NZ_SJUP01000027.1:0-1688 GCF_004337025.1 Exiguobacterium sp. SL-10
TTTGATATGCTCCCCAATAGGTAGACAGATAAAATAACAAATCTGTTTATCTGATTGGGGAGTGTTTTTTTATGGCGAGAAGTCGGCATTCGATCGAACAAAAACTGGCTGCGCTGCGCATGGTGGAAGAAGAAACCTATACGTGGAAGGAAATCATGGAAGCGCATAACGTCTCTGAGAATACCCTCCGGGTGTGGAAAGTGAAATTCGATACCGGCGGGATCGACGCGTTGAAGGAATCGAGGACATGGAGACATTACACCAAGGAACAAAAGATTGCCGCCGTCCGTGACTATCTCGATGGGGCCACCACGGTGGAAGTCCTCTCCAACCATCAAATCAGTGATGGATCTGTTCTTCGAAAATGGATTAAGAAGTATACTAGTCATAGCGAGTTAACAGATTCGAGAAAAGGGATGAATCGAGCTATGACAAAAGGAAGAAAAACTACATTCGAAGAGCGCTTCGAGATCGTGAAATACTGTTTGGAGAATGGACGCAACTACCAACAGACCGCGGAACAATATCAGGTGTCTTATGGGCAAATCTATGGCTGGGTCAAGAAGTATGACACGGACGGGGCAGAAGCGCTCCTGGACCGCCGTGGGCGTACGAAGCCAGAGAACGAACTAAGTGAAGAGGAGAAGCTGAAACGCCGGATCCGGCAAATGGAGCTTGAGAACGAACTTCTTCGTGCGGACAACCTGTTCCTAAAAAAGTTAGAGGAGATCGAGAGGAGGTCGTGATCAGCCAGGTACGGCTACAGCAACGATATATCGCCATCAAAGAATTATACGAAGATGAGGCCATCTCGATCGTCCTCCTCTGTCGAGTCGCCGGCGTCTCACGGGCGGCCTATTACAAATGGTTGAACCGCACCATACCGGTGCGTCAAGAAGAGAACGAGAAGCTTCTGGAGGACATTCGTCTACTCTATGACCAGGCGAACGGCACATACGGGTACCGTCGGATCACGATGACAATCAATCGGCTGCGCCGGCAACAGAGCCTGTCCCCATTCAATGAAAAGCGAATCTATCGCTTGATGCATAGCCATGGGATCCAATCGGTCATCCGCCGGAAGCGGAAGAGACATAAGAAGTCAACGCCGCAACATGTGGCCGAGAACCTGATGAACCGAGAATTCAGTGCGTCCCGCCCGGACGAGAAATGGTGCACCGACGTCACCGAGTTCAAGTATGGGACCGGGAAGAAGGCGTATCTGAGCGCGATCATCGACCTGTATGACGGCTCGATCGTCGCCTACCGCATCGGAAGGTCCAACAACAACGGGCTCGTCTTCCAGACGATGATGCCAGCCATCGCGGGGCTCCGTACAGGAGCACGTCCGATGATCCATAGCGACCGAGGGTTCCAATATACCTCAAGAGGGTTCAAACGGATGGTAGAAGACGCGGGAATGACCCGCAGCATGTCCCGGGTCGGGCGTTGCATCGACAACGCCCCGATCGAGAGTTTTTGGGGCACCTTGAAAGTGGAGATGTACTACTTGCGTGAGTTCCAGGCCTACAGCGAACTCACGAGGGCCATCGAGACCTACATATCGTTCTACAACCACGATCGTTTCCAGAAACGACTAAACGGCTTGAGCCCTGTCGAATACAGGTCTCAAGCCGCCTAGGCTGGTTTTCATTATTTGTCCTGTCTACTTGACAGGGAGCACTTCA
>NZ_SJUP01000028.1:0-1579 GCF_004337025.1 Exiguobacterium sp. SL-10
GTTGGCCAGTTTCTTCATATTTTGTGCGGTCGCTGCCACCAGGTTGGCGCGGTCCACCGCCTCTTTCCCCCGGTAGAACGTGAAGCGGAGACCGTGGAGCTCCTTCCCGTCGGCGAACGAGCGCTCCACCGTCTGTGGCCGGAGACGATAGAGGTGCTTGCCCGATGCGGACAGACGGTTCTCGCTCACCGCTTCGCGGTAGGACTCATCGATGTGGCGGGTGATGACGCGCCGATGCGATCGGCTTGACGTGCACTTCTCGAGGAGTGGGCAGTTCTGACAGATGGCAGGGTCGGACGCGTACTGGTGATAGCCGTGACGGTCGGTCGTCTTATAGGTGAGATGCTGTTTCGCCGGACACAGATAGGCGTCCACGTCCGGCAGGTAGGTGAACCGCGTCTTTCGAAACATCCCCTTCTTTCCACCGAACCGCCGCCAGGCGATGACGCCGAAAACGCCGCGCTCGACGAGCGCCTTCGCGATCTCGGTCGTGTAGTAACCGGCATCGAGCGCGACCGCCTCGAGCGGATAGGCGAAACGGTTGAGGATATAGTCGAGACGGTCAAGATAGACGGTGCTGTCCGACACGTTCCCAGGCGTGACATGCACATCGACGATGAAGTTGTGCTTGGCGTCGACCGTCCGGTGCACCAGCCAGAAAAAGCCTTCCGGCTTTTGGTCACGGTACATATAGCCCGCGTCAGGGTCGGTCCGGCTCACCTTGATGAGTCGACGCTTCTTCTTCTGTCGCGCGGGCTTCAGTGCTTTTTTCCTCGTTTGGCCCGTTCTTCGTTCACCCGGCCGAGAAGCTCGTCCTCGACATCGCCGACGACCTGCTCGACCTCGACCTTGTCGAACTTCTTCTTGTTCGCGTTGGCTCGGATGTGGGTCGAGTCGGTGATCAGGATGCGCCCTGAAATGAAGCCGTGGGCTTCGGCCTGGCCCACGATGTCCTCGAAGATTTGTCGAAAAACGTCCGTGCCGGCGAACCGGCGTCGATAGGCCTGGCTGATCGTCGAATGGTCGGGAATTTTCTCGTCCATCCCGAGCCCGAGGAACCAACGGTACGCGAGGTTCGTCTCAATTTCCTTGATTGTCTGTCGCACGGAACGGATGTTGAACAGCGGGCCGAGCAGGATGATCTTGATGAGGATCTCGGGGTCGATGCCGGGCTGTCCGGTGTTTGAATACAGCGGCGCGCATAGCCGGTGGACGATGGAGAAGTCGATGTGGCGATCGAGTTTGCGGACGAGGTGGTCTTTCGGGACCAGTTGGTCCAGCGAGGCGTCGGTGCGGATTGGTTCATGGCGTTTGGCGATATGGGCTCGGTACATGATGATTCCCCTTTCTGTTCGGAGGCGGTGACGATCCATACATACCAGTTCCCGCTTCTCGAGGTTTTAGCCCGCATCGGGCGCTTTTTCTATCGGCCGTCGAGGCCTCAGAAAAAGACGAGAGGCCACCCAGGGGCGGCCTCTCACGGCGCTCATCCGACGGCGCCGGAGACTCCTGAGGGATCAGCGAGCGGAGGGAGACCCAGCAGCGACAACGTCGCGATGCGGCTCCCTGCTCGCCCCTA
>NZ_SJUP01000029.1:0-1121 GCF_004337025.1 Exiguobacterium sp. SL-10
GTTAATATTCTTTTGTCTGGTGGCGATAGCGAAGCGGCCACACCCGTTCCCATGCCGAACACGGAAGTTAAGCGCTTCAGCGCCGAAAGTAGTTGGGGGTCTCCCCCTGTGAGGATAGGACGCTGCCAGGCTGTTTGTTTTTTTGAAAAAGTTATTGACTTTCATCTTGATGAGACTTAAAATAGGTAAAGTCGATACAATAATTATTTAAAACGGTCCCGTGGTGTAGTGGTTAACATGTCTGCCTGTCACGCAGAAGATCGCGGGTTCGAATCCCGTCGGGACCGCCATTTTTTATTTAAACTTAATAAGTTGGCTTTGTAGCTCAGTTGGTAGAGCAAAGGACTGAAAATCCTTGTGTCGGCGGTTCGATTCCGTCCAAAGCCACCATTTACAGCGCCGGTGTAGCTCAGTTGGTAGAGCATCTGACTTGTAATCAGAGGGTCGAGGGTTCGAATCCTTTCGCCGGCACCATTTTTCTCATGGCGGTTGTGGCGAAGTGGTTAACGCACCGGATTGTGATTCCGGCATTCGAGGGTTCAATTCCCTTCAGCCGCCCCATTTTTAAAAATTAATGAGCCATTAGCTCAGTTGGTAGAGCATCTGACTTTTAATCAGAGGGTCGCAGGTTCGAGCCCTGCATGGCTCACCATTTCTCATTAATTTCTATACTTAAATATTATATGCGGGTGTGGCGGAATTGGTAGACGCGCTAGACTTAGGATCTAGTGTCTTTGACGTGGGGGTTCGAGTCCCTTCACCCGCATCTCTAATCTAACTTTATATTGCGGAAGTAGTTCAGTGGTAGAATACGACCTTGCCAAGGTCGGGGTCGCGGGTTCGAATCCCGTCTTCCGCTCCAATTATATGCGGTCGTGGCGGAATCGGTAGACGCGCTAGGTTGAGGGCCTAGTGGTGGTTAACACCGTGGAGGTTCAAGTCCTCTCGACCGCATTAATGCACCCTTAGCTCAGCTGGATAGAGCGTTAGACTACGAATCTAAAGGCCGGGAGTTCGAATCTCTCAGGGTGCACCATTTATAACGGGAAGTAGCTCAGCTTGGTAGAGCACTTGGTTTGGGACCAAGGGGTCGCAGGTTCGAATCCTGTCTTCCCGACCAT